>DATGMV010000336.1:0-3375 GCA_035307185.1 Fermentimonas sp.
AAAAATAGAGTAATGAATTCACTTCTAATTGGTCCCGGACTACCTGGAGGAATGATGGGAAGTCTTATGTCTGACTTGGAGGATAATCTCAAATCACTCAATAAGTGGAAGAAGAAACATGATAAACCAGAACTAACGCAAGATGACCTGATGGTTAAACTGTTTGAAGAAGTTTCATATGTATGGCCAAAAGTTGGTTATCCGCCACTTGTTACTCCTTACAGTCAGTACGTTAAAAACCTAGCTCTGATGAATGTAGTTCAACTTGAGAAAGGTAAGAAGCGCTGGTCTATGATTGCCGATAATGTTTGGGATATGATAATAGGTAAAACGGGTAAACTGCCAGGAGAGCTTGCACCTGAGCTAATGGAGATGGCTAAAGATCAGGGTCGTGAATTCTATACAAAAAATCCACAAGATCTATATGCAGACCAACTCGATGAGTTCCGTGCTGAAATGAAAAAGAACAACTGGGAGTTTGGTGAAGATGATGAAGAACTTTTCGAACTTGCAATGCATCCGGAGCAATACAGAGCATACAAGTCGGGAGATGCCCGCAAATCTTTCCTTACAGATCTTGAAAAGAAGAGGGAAGCAGAGAGTCCTTCAGAGGTGACAACATCTAAGGTGTCAGCATCTGATGCTGTTGCTGTGAATAATTTCCAACCAAAATCAATCATCGTTAATATTGACAACGAAGAGTATGTAGTTAATATCTCATATCCACAAAATGGTAGTGAGGGTTCTTCAGTATCTGCCGCATCTTCAGCACCAGTTCAGGTTCAAAATATATCAGAATCAAAAGAAAATATAGCTACTAATGGTTCAACAAAAGAGGTTGCTTCTCCACTTGAAGGTAAGTTCTTCTTAACAAAGGACCCATCGGAGAAACCGATCAAGGTTGGTGATAATATCAAGATAGATGATATTGTCGGTTATATTGAGTCGATGAAGACCTATAATGCAATTGCCTCTGAGGTTGAAGGAGTTGTTGTAGAAATATGTTATGCAAACGGTGCTTCTGTAGATGAAGAAGACGTACTCATTAAAGTTAAGTAGAAATGGGTGAATTTTTAACAAGTCTTTTTGAAACAACCGGATTAATAGGAACCGATTGGGGAACGGTGCTCATGTGGATAATTTCAGGGGTGCTGTTGTACATGGGTATTTTTAAAGAGTATGAACCTTTACTGCTTGTGCCAATTGGATTTGGTGTTTTGTTGGCTAACTTACCTGCTGCAGGACTGGCTGTAGTGGAGGCAGATATGGTAGTAAATCCCGATGGAAGTTTGATGAACTTCCCCGAGATTGCAGCAAACTATGGCATAATTAATTTTCTGTATTACTCTCTTATAAAAACGGGTATATTACCACCAATAATTTTTATGGGTGTAGGTGCATTAACCGATTTTGGTCCAATGCTCAGAAATCTTAGGCTCACCTTTTTTGGGGGTGCAGCTCAAATAGGCATCTTTACAGTAGTTATTCTGGCTGTTGTCATGGGATTTACTTTACCGGAAGCTGCTTCTATGGGTATTATCGGTGGGGCAGATGGACCAACTGCAATTTACACCACAATTCAATTGGCACCTCATCTTTTAGGTCCAATTGCGGTTGCAGCATATTCTTATATGGCATTAGTACCGGTAATTATTCCTGCCGTAGCAAAGCTCTTGATGAAAGAGGACGAATTTAAAATTCATATGAAGAAGATGGATAGAGAGTTTCCTCCTAAGCATGAGATTAAGCATTTGAGAACAGTTAAGATTTTGTTTCCAATTGTTATAACATTAGTAGTTTCAGTACTTGTACCCTCTGCTGCTCCATTAATTGGTATGCTAATGCTGGGTAATCTGCTCAAGGAAGTTGGACCAAACACTGCACGATTGGCTGATGCAGCTTCAGGTCCGATTATGAATACAGCTACAATATTACTTGGATTATGCGTTGGAGCAACAATGCCCGCAGAAGTGTTTCTCAGGTGGCAAACAATAGGAATACTTGTACTCGGACTCTTTGCATTTGCTATTTCAATTGCAAGTGGTATTCTTGGGGCTAAACTTTATAATAAAAGTGCAAAGAAGAAGATTAACCCACTTATTGGAGCTACCGGTCTTAGTGCCGTGCCAATGGCATCGCGCGTAGCAAATGATCTTGCACTAAAGTATGATAAGTCTAACCATATTTTACAGTACTGTATGTCAAGCAATGTCTCAGGAGTTATTGGTTCGGCTGTTGCGGCAGGTGTACTGATTTCTTTCTTAGGATAAATTCGTATTCCCTTTAAATTAAGGTTTTTAAATTACAATTGAAAAGCTGTCTCGTAATTAAACTCGAGACAGCTTTTTTGTTATGCTTATTGCTTCTGCAATAATAGGTACACCTCTCTTGATATTATCAACATCCGTGTTGCAAAAAGAAATACGTATATGTTCGTTTTTAATGCCTTCAGGATCAAATGTTTTACCGGTAACAAAAACAACACCTTTCTCAATAGCTTTCTTAAGTACATCGGTAGAGTCACACCCTTTTGGCAGTTTAATCCAAGTGTAAAATCCTCCTCGCGGCTTTTCATAAGTTGTTCCTTCAGGCAGATATTTGTCGAGTGCTTCTATCATTGTTAGACCTCTTTTCTTGTATTCTTCTCTAACTTCAGCAATGTATTTGTTAATATACCCATCTCGTATGAATTTATCGGCAATAACTTGAGATATACTTGGTGAGCATGCATCAATCGACTGCTTTATCAGCTCACATTTAATGTATATATGTTCGGGAACAAGCATCCATCCAAGTCTAAGTCCCGGTCCCAATATCTTCGAAAATGAACCGGTGAAGCACACATCAATTCCCTCGGGATTCATCGACTTTATCAGTTCCATTTTTGGTACATCATCCTCATAGAAATAGAGATCGCTGTAAACATCATCCTCTATTATTGGAATATCTTTGCCTCTGAGGAGTTCAATCAACTGTTGCTTTACTCCCTTAGAATAGATTATGCCCGCAGGGTTGTGGAAGTTGGGTGAATAGTAGAGGAACTTGGGCTTCGGACCATCCGATTCAAGTGTATTTTTAAGAGCTTCAATATCCATCCCATCGCCATTTAGAGGCACACTAACCAAATTTGCCTGATAGGAGCGAAATGCAGAGAGTGCGCCAATAAAGCTGGGCGACTCAACTATAACAGAATCTCCAGGGTCCAGGAAAGCTTTTCCAAGTATATTTATTGCCTGTAAAGAGCCGGTGGTTATTATTAGTCGGTTTGTCTCAACCGGCAACCCTTTCTTTCCAAGATAATCTGATAAAGACTCCAATAGAGCAGGGAGCCCGGTAGTTGGTCCATACTGCAGTGCTACCTGTTTTTCTTTATCT
>DATGMV010000337.1:0-2441 GCA_035307185.1 Fermentimonas sp.
AACAACACGTTTCTTGAATTCAGTTCCTGAACGTGAAGAGAATGATAGTAGGCAGGTGGCTGCAGTGACTAATGTGAATGCAATTTTCAGGTATCATATTATTGAAGGTCTAACATCAACAACACAGTTTGGTATCGATCATCAATCGCTAAATGAAGATAGATACTATGCAAGAACAAACTGGTCGGGCATGTCTTCTACAGAGGGAGGAATTGGTTATTCGTATAGAAACAACTCTACATTTCTTACATGGACAGCAATTGAAAGATTGAACTACAACAGAACTTTTGGTTACCATACAATAGGAGGACTGCTTGGTTTTGAAGCCAGTTCAAAAGGCACAAGAACTATGGGTGCAAGCGGATCAGGTTTTATTAACGATAGAATTAAGGAGGTTTCATATGCTGTGGACAGAAACGGTAGCAGCAGTAGAAGTACAGACAGATCATTGTCTTACTTCCTTCAGGGGAGCTACTCATATGACCACAAATACTATTTCACTGTAAATGCGAGAAGGGATGGAAATTCAGGTTTCGGATCTGACGCTCAGTGGGGTAATTTTGCTTCCGCAGGAACATCATGGAATGTTCATAATGAAGATTTTTTCGATTTTGATAATATCAATATTTTAAAACTGAAGATGTCTTACGGCTCAAACGGAAACTCAAGAATTGGTTCGCAAGAAGCACTTGGATTATATTCATATGGTGAGAGCCATAATTATATGGGTCAACTTGGAGGATCGATGTCGGGCAGTCCGAATAAGGGTTTAAGCTGGGAAACTGCTTATATTACTAATATTGGTGTAAGGATAAAGATGTTTGACAAGGTTGATCTGGAGTTAGAAGCTTATAATAAGAAAACTGTAAATCTTTTAAGTAACCTTGATGTTTCGAGAACTACCGGTGATACCAGAAGCTATCGCAACTCCGGTGAAATTATAAATCAAGGTATTGAAGCTACTTTGAATGTGGAGCTTGCAAGAAATAAAGATCTTAATTGGTGGGCAGAACTAAATGCTTCACACAACAGGAATAAGCTGATAGAGCTTTATAACGGGATTGAAAAAGTTATGGGTAACTATATATGGAGAGAGGGTTACGATTTAAACACTTTCTATGTTATACGTTGGGCAGGTGTTGACCCGAGAGATGGAGCACCTCTCTGGTATGATAGTGAAGGTAATCTTACAAGAATTTATAATGATCAGAATCGTGTACCTTGGAAAACAGCTTCGCCACATTTGACGGGTGGTATTACCTCTAATCTTATTTACAAGGATTTTTCTTTCAGAATATTGTTTTCCTATATGCTGGGAGGCTATGGATTTAGCACATTTGGAAGAAGTGTAATGTCAGATGGTTTAAATATAATGTCAGATAACCAATCGGTAAACCAACTCGATCGATGGCAAAAGCCCGGTGATGTTGCACTTTCACCGAAACCAATTTGGGGAACCTCAACCCGTTCAGTTATGAGTTCTACGCGACATATATATAAAAAGACACATATGAAGCTTAGAAATATTGCGGTTGGTTATACTTTACCAAAAAATAAACTATCTAATGTTGGCGTTGAGTCGGCTCGCATTAATTTTATTGCAGATAATCTTTTGGTATGGACGCCATACGACAAAAAAGATAGAAACAGCTACAAGCAATCGATGAGCGGCTACCCGTTGGAAACAAGTTTTTCACTGGGATTGGATTTAAGTTTTTAATTTGACAAATAGAAATGAATATGAAGTTTGTATCAAAAATAATAATTTCACTTTCCCTTTTTTCAGCTTTAGCCTCTTGCAATTTTTTAGAGGTAGAAACAGTAGGGAGAACTACAATGCCTAACTTTTTCTCAGATGTGGATGGTTTGAGAGCTGGATTGGTTGGCAGTTATAGCAAAATGTACAGTTACTACTCTTCGGAGTTTTATAAATATCCTGAGGTAGCCGGAAATATGATTGATCTTAACATCGTTAGTACTGATATAGAGATGATTGATCAATACAATTTCACCTCTGACCCAGAGCAGGAGGTTGGAGCTGTTGGATATATTTGGAGAAAGATTTTAGAGGCGTTAGCCAATGTAAATAATGTGCTGGAATATGCTCCTCCATTGATTCAAGAGTATCCCAGTCAGAAGGCTACGATTGAAAATATTCAAGCACAAGCTCTATTCTTGAGAGCTCTTTGCCACTTTGATCTCTTCAGGGTTTATGCACAACCATATAATTACACTGCCGATGCATCTCATTTGGGTGTTCCGGTATTGACAATGACTCCCGGACCAGATGATTTGCCTTCACGTAAAACAGCTAAACAGGTTTTCGACCAAATCTTAAAAGATCTTCATGACGCAGAGGTTCTATTTGGTGAGAGACCAATGCAAAATGAATATCACGTTTCTAAAGAAGCTGTATGGGGATTGCTTAGCAGGGTTTATCT
>DATGMV010000338.1:0-2625 GCA_035307185.1 Fermentimonas sp.
TTTTACTCCAACAGCATTAATTATTATCATAAAGAGAACAATAAATAGAATGGTTTGAATTATGCTGCTTATAAAGCCTTTCAGAACAGTGTCCCTGTTACTTCTTACTAATATTTTGGTAACTACTCCGTTAATTTTGAGTATCAGATAACGACCGATAAAGAAAATTAAAAAAGCTACAATAATTTTTGCTCCAAGATTTATTCCCCATGTTAATGCATTATCCAATACTTGTTCAAAATTGCCGTCCTTAACCAACTCAGCAAATGTTGGGTCTGGTGAGGTGTGCAAAGTAATGCTATCAGATTGAATAATTGGTTGTAAAAGAGGTGACATATTCTTAAAAATTAGATGATTCGGGTGCAAAGTTACTACAAATACAGAAAAAAACGTCTATTTTTGTATACAGCACTTCAATTTGTTCTGAATACAGTAAGCGCATAAAATGGAGAGTTCGATAAATGAATAGATTAAGTATAATATTATTTGTGTTTTTGTTGGCTAATGGCTTACATTTCAATGTGCTGTCGCAAAACTACTTTGAATGGGTAGACCGCTCCGCATATCATATTGACAATAACAATCTTGATAGTGCTGCAATTTCCTTGCAGAATGCCATGAAATTGGATCCGGCCAATGAAAACAACTCGGTATTGCTTTTAAATTTGGGAATAATACAACGACAGCTAGGGCATTACGACGATGCATATATATCTTTCACTGCCGCATTGCCAAACAATCCTATTCCTGATATAGTACTTCACAACAGAGCCTCTCTCTTAGTCCTTCTTGGGCGGTTTGATGAAGCGATGGAAGATTATAATGCTCTTATAAAAGAGAATCCGCAGGATGTGGAAGCTTATTACCGAAGAGGTTTATTGTTTCTAGAAAAAAACAAACGTTCACGAGCTGAAGAAAATTTCAGGGTGTCTGAAAAAATAGATCCTGATAATATGTATACTAAGCTGAGTAAGGCTTTGATATACAAACTTGATGATAAATGGCAGCTTGCCGAAATGGTGTATACAGATTTAATTGAAAATGAATCGGATCCGGACCCCATTTTTTATTTAAATAGAGCGGAAACTTATATCAATACCGGGAAAACCCTTCTTGCTTCGGCCGATTTGCGCTCTGTTGAAATGCTGCAAAAAGACAACCCCTATTTCTATTTTCTACGTGGCAGGGTGCGTCTTGAGCAGTTTGATAAAATTGCTGCTAAAGCTGATTTTGAAAAGGCGCGATCAATGGGGTATGATGATATAATAGTTGATGAATGGCTTAACAAGGTTGAGTAAAAAAGCTACTCTCTGAATTTTTTTCAAAAATAATAAGAATGATCAATTTTAATTCTTTGTTGTATTAACCATAAATTTTTGTTTCTTTCAGGATAAAAATTCTCGGTAGTATCCCAGTTATCACCTTCATGAATTTTTCTCTCTTTGTAATAGGAGTATGAGTTGTTTCTTAATTCACTGATAGCTAAATTTAAACTAACTTCGGTAGTTACTTTGTTTAGGGAAAACCTAACACCTAAATTTGGAATCAAGGATGTACTTATAATTCTAGCCCAATAAAAGTAAATTTCTTCTTGTGTATATAGATGGTCTGCTTCTTCTTGATGGTCTGCTTCTTAATATATTTCCCTCCTACACTATCAAATGAAGGTTAGGAATTATCACTAAACGAGAACTGTACGGATTTGGGTTATAGAAATGGAGTCTCTATTGATATGACCTGCTTTAAATGGCTCATAAAACCATTTAGTTATGATGTGTGGAGCGTGTGGTTAAGGTATTTGGAGAAAGAGCTTATTAAACTTCTCTCCAAAGTGCGATAGGATGCTGACTGTGTACACCCGGCGAGAATCGAACTCGCATCGTCGGAACCGGAATCCGGTATTCTATCCATTGAACTACGGGTGCATTTAATCTCTTAATTAGTAGTGATTTACTCGAAATAAGAATCGTTCCATTTTAATACAACAGTATCGCTTTTAAGAAATGGTTCAAACTCCTTTGTTTGCAATTCCGTTAGCCTATCTTTATAATGAAACTGCAGTGTTAAATCTGTGTCTGTTTCATTGAATGTTGCAGAGATTGTATTTAAATCCGGCAAAGATAAAGCATATTTGTAATTATCTATCTCTTTCATTGATGAATCCATGAATATTATAGGAGATACTTCAGGCAATAAAGATTTATTATCCAACACAGACCAATCTAAAGTGTAAAATGTGATGATGCTATTACAAACATCTGCATTACTACCTCCACAGACTGTTCTAATAAACGACACTATTGATGAATCTTCAGAAATAGGAAGAATTTTCAATTGTATGCTTCCAATTTCAGAGGTTTCTATTTTGAGATAATCATCGCTATGACTGACTTTCTTTATCTCTCCAAAAATATATGGAACAGCTGTATTGGTGGAATCAACTATAAGCATAGTTTTGTTACCCTCTGATACGCCTGGTAGCATATCTTCCGGCATTAATTTAAAAATGTCTCCTATAGTTTGTCCCTGTATTGCTATGGATACTAACAAAAAGAGAGAGATTGTATATTTTTTCATTATGTAGTTACTCTGTATTTTATTTATTTTAGTAAGATTCCAATCTGA
>DATGMV010000339.1:0-8698 GCA_035307185.1 Fermentimonas sp.
TTTGGTGTTGAACATCTTGAACAGGGTATAATTGCGTCGGGAGCAATTTTACATTATCTTGATATTACTCAACATAGCAACATTGAGCATATAAATTCTCTTGTGCGTATTGAGGAGGAGAGATACGTAAGACTCGATAAATTTACTGCACGCAACCTTGAGCTGATTATGCCTCTTAACGATGGAGGCAAAAGCTTACTAAGTGTGATTGATAAAACTATTTCACCAATGGGATCGCGGCTTCTTCGCCGATGGGTTATGTTTCCTTTGAAAGAGAAAAAACAGGTGGAAGAGAGGTTAAGCGTGGTTGAATATTTTTTCCGTGATCCGGATCTTAAGACGTTGCTAACCCAACAACTTTCTCTTATTGGCGATTTGGAGAGAATTATATCAAAAGCTGCAGTGGGCAGAATTAGTCCGCGTGAAGTTGTGCAACTAAAAGTGGCACTAAATGCAATTGAACCAATAAGAAGTGCATTTACTACTTCGGAGAACAGCAGTTTAAGGGCTATGGGCGAAAGATTAAACCCCTGCCCTATTATAAGAGATAGGATTGAAAGAGAAATTAAATCGGATCCCCCCGCTCTACTTAATAGAGGTGGTTATATAAAAAAGGGTGTAAATATCGATTTGGACGATCTTCGCGATATTGCATATTCGGGCAAAGACTACTTAATGAAGCTGCAACAACGTGAAAGCGAAAGAACAGGTATTCCATCTCTAAAGGTGGCGTTTAATAATGTCTTTGGGTATTATATTGAGGTGAGGAATACTCACAAGGATAAGGTTCCTGCAGATTGGACCCGCAAGCAGACGCTTGTAAGTGCTGAGCGTTACATCACTGAGGAACTCAAGGAGTACGAAGAAAAGATTCTTGGTGCCGAAGAGAAAATAATTGCTCTTGAAAACAGAATTTATATTGAACTGGTGCAGAGCCTGATTGAATATATTCCACAAATACAGAATAATGCAAATATTATTGCAACAGCAGATTGTCTTTTGTCATTTGCAAACGTGGCAAGTGAGTATAAGTATATCCGTCCTGAAGTAAACAATTCAGATGCAATAGATATAAAAAACGGCAGACACCCGGTAATAGAGAGACAGCTACCTGTTAATGAGCCTTATATAGCAAATAATGTTTATCTGGACAATGAGAAACAACAGATACTTATTATTACCGGTCCAAACATGTCGGGTAAGTCGGCACTCCTAAGACAAACAGCACTAATTGTTCTCATGGCACAGATAGGTTCTTTTGTTCCTGCCGATTCTGCTAAAATTGGGTTGGTTGATAAGATATTTACACGTGTAGGTGCTTCAGATAATATTTCACAGGGTGAATCTACTTTTATGGTAGAGATGAATGAGGCTGCCAATATACTAAATAACCTTTCAAATAAAAGTTTAGTCTTATTTGATGAACTTGGTAGAGGTACGAGTACATACGACGGTATATCAATTGCCTGGGCAATTGTTGAATATATACATGAAAATCCATCGGCAAGGGCAAAGACACTTTTTGCTACTCATTATCATGAGCTTAACGAGATGGAGAAATCTTTTAAGAGGATAAAGAACTATAATGTTGCTACTAAGGAGATTGATAAAAAAGTAATATTCTTGCGCAAGCTTGTTAAAGGTGGTAGTGAACACAGCTTTGGTATTCATGTGGCAAGAATGGCAGGTATGCCTCAAAGTATTACCAAACGTGCAGATACAATACTTTCACAAATGGAGATAGCAAATCGTCAGGGAGAGATTGGTAAGCCCATTCAGGATTTTGTTGAGAAACAAGAGGGATATCAACTCAGTTTTTTTCAACTCGACGATCCAATATTAAGTCAGGTTAGGGATGAGATAATTAACTTAGATGTTAACAACTTAACCCCAATTGAGGCACTGAATAAACTTAATGATATAAAAAGAATTATAAAAGGAAAGTGAGTTTTACAATATTCACGTGTAAACAAAAAGTTGAAAATTTTGTTTCACTATTATAACTATAATAACCAAAACTTGAACTATTTATTTTTTTACTTAACTAAACATTGACTTATGAAACTAAAAAATCTTTTAATTGCAGGTTTATTGATTGCCGCATTCACAACTTCGGTTAACGCTCAAAAGTACGATACCGCCTTTGGTGTAAGGTTGGGGTATGATAGCGGGTTAACTTTAAAGCACTTTTTTGCGCCTGCAAGTGCAGGAGAGTTTATTCTTTCGGCGTCACCACGCTGGTTTCAATTAACAGGGCTTTATGAATATCAGCAACCCGTTCCCGGTGCACCCGGATTAGATTGGTATGTGGGTCTTGGTGCTCACATAGGTGGTATTCACAAACACAAGGACCATTACAACAATGCATTCTTGCTCGGAGCAGATCTTATTGGTGGGTTGGAATACATATTCCCAAGTGCACCTTTTAATGTGTCGCTCGACTGGAAACCATCGTTTAATTTCACTAATGACTATAACGATTATTGGTACAGCGGCTTTGCGCTTAGCTTACGCTATACCTTCAGATAAACAAGAAGAGTTTCAAGTTTCAGGAACCGCTCTCTTTTGAGGGCGGTTTTTTTGATATTTCATGATGTACCTTTACAACTGTTTTATCATGAAAAAATATGTACTTTTGTATATATGCTAAACAATAAGACAAACAATACAACAAGTATACTTACAAACCTCAATGATGCACAAAGAGCTGCAGTTGAGTTTTGTGACGGTCCATCGCTCGTAATTGCAGGTGCCGGATCGGGTAAGACACGTGTATTAACATATAAGATATTATACCTGCTTGAGCAGGGACTGCCACCATACTATATCTTAGCACTTACTTTTACCAACAAAGCGGCACGTGAGATGAAATCGCGTATTTCTGAATTGGTTGGGGAGAAAAAAGCACGTAGTTTGTGGATGGGAACTTTTCACTCAATTTTTGCACGTATCCTAAGAAATGAGGCAGAGTGGATAGGCTTTAATTCTAACTTCACAATTTTTGACACCTCCGACTCTAAAAATCTTATCAAACTTATAATTAAGGATATGAAGCTTAATGATAAGGTGTATAGACCGGGATCGGTGCATGGACAAATATCAAGAGCTAAAAACAGCCTTATTACTCCTGCAATGTATGCTTCGAACAGTGAGATAATTGAGTACGATAGGAGAGCTAAACAACCATTTATTTTTGAGATTTACCAAAGATATCAGAACAGACTGAGGGCAGCAAATAGTATGGACTTTGATGATCTGCTTATGTATACTAATATTCTTTTTAGAGATCATAAAGAGATACTCGAAAAGTATAGAAATCAGTTTCAATATGTTTTGGTGGATGAGTATCAGGACACGAACTTCTCACAACATCATATTGTGAAACAGATAGCCGATGCTCATCACCGTGTATGTGTAGTTGGTGATGATGCACAGAGTATATATTCGTTTAGGGGAGCTAATATTGATAATATTCTGAAATTTAAGTCGAACTTCCCCGAAACAAAGGTTTTTAAGCTCGAACAAAACTACAGGTCTACTCAAAACATTGTGAATGCTGCTAATAGTTTGATAAAACAGAATACAGAGCAGATTGATAAAGATGTTTTTTCTAAAAATGAAGAGGGGGATAAGCTTGAGATAGTTGGCACATTTTCTGATTTTGAAGAGGGACTTGTTGTTACTAATAAGATTTCGAGAATGCGCCTTGAGGGGCATCATCCGTATAGCGGTTTTGCAATTTTATATAGAACTAATGCACAGTCGCGAATTTTTGAGGATGCACTACGTAAAAAGAATATACCATATAGAATTTATGGTGGGAAATCGTTCTATCAAAGGAAGGAAATTAAAGATGTTATTGCATATTTCAGGTTGATTGTAAATTCTGCCGACGAGGAGGCATTCAGACGTATTATTAATTATCCTACAAGAGGAATTGGGAATGTAACCGTGGGTAAGATTTCTGCTACAGCAGAACTTCACAATGTAAGCCTGTGGGAGGTATTAACTTCACCCATTGAGTATAATTTGGATATAAACGCAGGAACAAGAAAAAAGCTAAACGATTTTCATTCGTTAATTTCTGGTTTTATTGAACAAAAAGAGACATTAACGGCATATGAAATTGCTCGAGAGGTGATAGCTAAATCGGGCATTTCTCATGAAGCATATAGTGATATGACACCCGAGGGTATGAGTCGATCGCAAAACATTCAGGAGCTGATGAATGCCATGGAGGAGTTCGTTTCTACAAGGCAGGAGTTGGGAGATGAAGATGTGAAGCTTACAGATTTTCTTTCTGAAGTGTCGTTGCTAACAGATCAGGATACAGATAGTGAAGAAAGTGCAGAAAAAGTAACGCTTATGACTGTTCACTCTGCAAAGGGACTGGAGTTTGATCATGTTTTTGTAGTTGGCATGGAGGAGGATTTGTTTCCTTCTTCAATGGCTAAGTCCGAAGCACGAGGGCTGGAAGAGGAGAGGCGTCTCTTTTACGTTGCTATTACAAGGGCACGAAAGACATGTTATATAACGTATGCTAAAAGCAGGTTTAAGAATGGACAGACAAATTCTGCGAGAATGAGCAGATTCTTAACGGAGATAGATACTGCTTTTATTTCTGAAGAGAGTAATCTAAGTAGTACAAACAACGAGACTGTTAGCACTGACAATTTCTGGGGGTCGATGAGAGCACAGAGAATTACCCGCGAGAAACAGTCGAGACCCTTCATAAACGAACGTACTCCTCAAAGAAAGAGCAATCTTGTTTCGATAACCAATGCTTCGCCCTCTATGCCTCTTTCTAAAGAGGCAAAAGAGCTTGAAGTTGGAAATATTATTGAGCACGAGCGATTTGGCCGTGGCAAGGTTTCGGCAATTGAGTTGAGTGGTAACGACAAACGAGCAATTGTTGAGTTTGAATCGGCCGGCACAAAACAGTTACTACTGAAGTTTGCCAAGTTTAAGATTGTTGAATAATCGTAAGCTTACTCAAATCTCTAATAGGGATTTTTCTGCGCTGCTTCCGCTAAAAAGAAGGTTTGTGGGGTTTTCAAGTAAATTTTTAATCCTCTTTAAAAAGCTTACTGAGTCTTTGCCGTCAATTACTCTATGATCATAAGAAAGCGCAATATACATCATTGGGCGAACTACAACATTGCCATCTATTGCAACCGGACGATCAATGATGTTGTGCATACCAAGGATGGCCGATTGTGGTGGATTGATGAGTGGTGTTGACATCATTGATCCAAAAACACCACCGTTGGTTATTGTGAATGTACCGCCTGTCATTTCGGGAATGGAGAGTTTGCTGTTGCGGGCTTTATCGGCAAGATTAGCTATTTCTTTTTCTATCTCGGCAAGTCCTAAGTTTTCTACATTTCTTAAAACAGGCACCATTAAACCTTTTGGTGCGCTTACAGCAACAGATATATCAGTATACTCAAATGTAACTAAATTTTCACCATCAATCATACTGTTTACGTTAGGAAATTCCTGCAAGGCAACCGAAGCTGCTTTCATAAAGAATGACATTATGCCGAGTTTTATGCCATGCTTTTCGACAAATTGTGTCTGATGTTTCTTACGAATATCCATAATTGGCTTCATATCCACTTCGTTGAAAGTGGTGAGCATAGCAGTTTCGTTCTTTACAGAGACCAATCGCTCGCTCAACTTCCTACGTAGTGAACTCATTTTTTCTGTTTTGAACTCTCTGCCTGATGGCTTTTTCAATTTTGGTGCAGGTGTGGAGCTTTCTGTAATGCCTTCGAGGGCTTGAATTGCCGATTCTACATCTTCTCCTCTCAACCTTCTTAGTCCTTCTAACACTTGGTTGAGTGTTAGTTTATTATCGTCCATCACTTTCTGTGCAAGTGGTGTGACCTTAACTTTTTCATGATCGACTTGTGGTTTCACTTTCTTATCTGAATCCGTTTGTGAATTTTCTTCAGAAATATCCTTACCCTCTTTGGTTTTAAAAGATTTCTCTTGCGGCTTAGTTGCAGATTCTTCTTGTTTATTATCTTTCTTGCTCTCCCCTGCTTTATCTATTTCATCTTTATTGTCCAAACCTTCAGTAACACTTGTGTCTATTGTACAAGCAACGGAGCCAACCTCAATCATATCGCCTTCGGCTGCTTTAAATGAGATTTTCCCGGATTCATCCGCAACAAGCATAAGTGTTGCCTTATCTGACTCGAGCTCGGCAATTTCTGTGTTCTTTTTAACTACCGATCCATCTTTCACGAGCCAGTGAAAGAGTTCTACATGAGTTATTGATTCGCCCGGACTTGGTATTTTTATTTCTATAAGTGCCATTCGTTTATACTGTTTTTTTGATGGTTTTGTTCAAAAGCCTGTAATGGATTTATTTAAAAGTATGTAATGGATTTAACCTAAAAGCTTTTGCAATAATTTTTGCTTGGTTTATTTTGTGAAGCGCTGTTAACCCTTCGGCTGTAACTCCGCTTGCGGGGCGACTAATTATTCTGAGATTACAGTTGCCCAAATGCTGCTTCATGAACTGTGCTGCACCCATGTTAAATGGTTCTTCCTGAACCCAAACTATCTCTAAATCTTTTGGATAGTTTATGAGTAGTTCATTAAACTCTAGTAAAGGGAATGGATGTAGCTGTTCTACTCGAACAATTGAGATATCTTCTGTTTTCCTTTCTCTGCGTTCGGCAAGAAGCTCATAGAATATTTTACCGGTACATAATATTAACCTCTTTACTTTTGATGTGTCTTTTATATCTTTATCTTCTATTAACTCGTGAAATTTGCCTTCTGTAAAATCCTCTATTGTGGACACACACTCAGGATGACGCAATAAGCTTTTAGGTGTGAAGACTATTAGCGGGACACGGATTTCTCTTTTAAGCTGGCGCCTAAGTGCATGAAAAAGGTTGGCAGGAGTGGTGCAATTAACCACCTGCATATTATAATTTCCACATAGTGTGAGGAATCGTTCTAACCTACCACTTGAGTGCTCTGCACCCTGACCTTCATAACCATGAGGGAGGTACATTACAAGTCCGGATTTTAATCCCCACTTCTCCTGTGCTGATGATATGTACTGGTCCACAATTACCTGACCAACATTATAGAAGTCGCCAAACTGTGCCTCCCAAATTGTGAGTCCGTCGGGATGAGCTAGTGAGTATCCATACTCAAAACCAAGAATACCATATTCGCTAAGCATCGAATTATAGACACGTACCATTTCATGATCATCTCCAATATTTTTTAGTGGAAAATATTTAGTTGTATCATCATCTTCCGTTACGATTTCGGCATGACGGTGAGAAAATGTGCCTCTTTCGGAATCCTGACCGCTTAGACGTACTGAATGCATCTCTTTTGCCAGAGAAGCATATGCCATAAGTTCGCCCATTGCCCAATCGTAAGAATTGGATTCAATCATATCGGCGCGCTGTGCAAAAAGACGTGTTGTTTTATTAAAAAACTGTCTGTCTTCGGGAAGTGTTGTTATTCGCTTTGCTAAGTCGATAAAAACATCTCGGGATATTGTTGTGTCAACTTCTTTGTAAAAGTCGATAGGTGCTGGAAGTTTGATATGTTTAGTCCTTTCAGACATGAATGGCTGAAAGTTTATTTTTGTAGATTCAATAGATACTTCGTAAGATTCGTCGAGAAGGATATGAAAACTTTTCACTTTCTCATCAAACTCTTCCGTGGTTATTACTTTTTCTTCTATCAACCTTTCTGCATATATATCTCTTGGATTCTTATGCTTTGCAATTATATCATATAGTTCCGGTTGAGTGAAACGTGGCTCGTCTCCTTCATTGTGTCCATACTTACGATAAGAAAGCAGATCTATAAAGACATCCTGATTGTATCTCTGACGAAACTCTAAAGCCAGTTTAGCTACAAATACCATAGCTTCTACATCATCACCATTTACATGGAATACGGGAGATTGGGTTACTTTTGCTATATCGGTGCAATATGTACTTGATCTCGCCTGAAGGTAATTGGTTGTGAATCCTACCTGATTATTGATTACAATGTGTATTGTGCCCCCTGTTTTGTATCCATCGAGCCTGGAAAATTGTATTGTTTCGTAAACTACACCTTGCCCTGCTATGGCAGCATCGCCATGTACAAGAATTGGTAGTACTTCATCGTAGTTCAGATTATGATCATTCTCGAGCTTTGCACGTGCAATACCTTGCACAACCGGTCCCACAGCCTCTAAGTGTGAAGGGTTGGGAGCAAGATTGACTTTTATTGATCGACCGTCATAGTCTATTTCGTTGCTGTATCCAAGATGGTATTTAACATCGCCGTATTTAATTTCCTCTTCGTAATTCTGTGCATTAAATTCACGAAACACTTCTGAGTAGGGTTTATTCATGATGTTTGTGAGAACGTTGAGCCTACCTCGGTGAGCCATCCCCATTATAATGTCATTTACATTATACTCCCCTCCGCGAGATATTATTGCATCGAGTGCAGGTATTATAGACTCTGATCCTTCTAATGAGAACCACTTCTGTCCAACAAACTTCTTATGCATATAGTCTTCGAAGCCTGACGCCTCAACAAGTAAATTGAGAATACGTTGTTTATCTTCCACCGAAAGTTTTTCTTTATTCTCGCTGAACTCCATTTTTTCTTGCAGCCAGCGTACTTTATCAGGGTTGGTCATGTATCTGTACTCAACACC
>DATGMV010000340.1:0-2734 GCA_035307185.1 Fermentimonas sp.
ATCCATTATTTTTGCAAAGTAATCAAGATGAATTTCCACCTGATCAAGGGGACGCATTTGTCCTTATGGGTCTGCCCATTCAGCCCTGGTGAAATTTTCATCCTCCCAGTACTCATGCCCCAAACCATGCAATGTAAGCTCATAATGATCCCTATTATTCCTTATAATATCAGCTGCCTCATCCAGCCATGGTCCAACCCATTTACTGTTATCCCATTTCTCGCGCATCCAGGTACTTGTCGGCACATCTCGTAAAATATTCTCCCTATCCCACTCAGACAGAATCGTTGCAGCCTGAGGACGAATACCTAATTTCTTACCCAGATCAGCAATTGCCTGATAGTCCGCCGGAACATGTTTACGATTAATACCCGTTCTATATGGCTGCTGAAGCTTACTGCCATCTTCGCCCGACCACCAGCCAACATCATCTATCACAACCTGGATAGGCATAGGTATAGTAACACTCAGTTTTTCACCACTCACCGCAAACACTTCCTTTGCACCAATATATTTCGATCCGGCAATTCCGGCACATATTAAAGCAGATTTTTTTGCGAACTCACGTCTGGTCATATTTTGCATCGATATTTCTTTTAACAGGTAATTAATCATTATAAAGCCTTAGCGTTTAAACAACCTCTGTATCTTTACAGTTCAGTTGATAAACTTTACAGACCTAATAACAAAAATAGAGAAAAACTTTAATCTGTCATGCAAAACATACACAACAAGGCTCTGATTTATTTAAACCTGATTTTTCTGATAGCTACAATTATATTATCAGTGGATAAAGATGGATTACATAAGAGATAGCATCGATAAGATCACTAACCCAACTGATAATTCATTCAATGAAAAATGCTCACGAATACGACGAAAGCGAGGTAAGCCAAAAAGGGTGAAGCTGGATTGGGAATTAGTGGTGTATCATTAAATGTTTAAAATTGATTATATTTGCAATTAAACCTATATCAATGATGAAAACTCGAGCATATTTCAGATTCAAAGAACATCCCGGAGATTTGTTTAGGAGTACCGATATAATCGAATTACCAGACCCTGAGAAAGATCAGGACACATTCCTGGTTCAGTTCCTGCCAAACTATCAATCAGATCAAACTGTAGCATACCTTAATGATTTATACAAACTCTTTCATGACGAGTTTAGCGATGATGAAGATAAAACAAACATCATTGAAACAGTTGGTGATAAAACATTGGAACAGGTTGATAAAGAGATAAAAACAGTTACGCAAAAACTCATTAATCAAGCACTAAGAAATTTCTATATTCTTGTTTTGGATAATGAGATTGAGATAATAAATGAAGACTTTAAAATATAGCTTTTTATAAACATAATGTCACAAAACGCACTTCAATAAATTATACAAAATATGATAAAATACTGGATTGAAAAATCGATTACAAAGAGAAGGATTGATCGCAAGGAAGGAGAAAGAGCACTTGGCAAAGTATTATGGTCACCTCAGCAATCGACCAATGGCAGAGATATTTATAAGAATATGAGGGAAGTAAATAGTGGAGATATCATTTTGCACTTGATTGATAATAAAATATTTTCTGGCATATCTATCGTCAAAAGAAAAGCAATTAAAACATCTGGGGTAAAAGGCACATCATGGGATAGGCCATCTTATTTAATTGAACTAGAAAAGTATATTGAAATAGATCCTCCAATAAAACGGAATGAGTTACTGAATAACGAGAATAAAGAGGAATTACTTAATATCTCAAAAACATCAGAAGTTTTTTATAATTCGGATCTTGGTTTGCGACAAGGCGCTTATCTAACACCATGTCCACAAGAACTACTCTTTCTAATTGCTCAAGTTTATAAAGAAAAAACATCAAAAAATTTACCACATTCAGATAATATGGATATTTCAGAAAATACAAATATTATTAAAGCTACTTCTGATACTCTACAAGATGTTTCATATTCAAAAATCAAACAACAAAACTTCAATATAAATCAATTTGCTATTGATTTGGACAATTCAGGTCTCATTTATAAAAAAGAACTATTATCCAGATTCACTGCTTCTCTTCTTACAAAACCATTCCTTATTCTAACTGGTCTTTCCGGATCTGGCAAAACCAAGCTAGCACAATCTTTTGCTCAATGGATTTGTGAGAACGAAAATCAGTATAAAATCATACCTGTTGGCGCAGATTGGACTAATCGTGAACCATTACTTGGATACCCTAATGCACTGGAACCTGGCAAATATGTAAGTCCAGATAGTGGAGCCCTAGAACTGATTATTAGTGCTAAAAATAATCCTGAGCTCCCATATTTTCTGATATTGGATGAAATGAACCTTAGTATTGTAGAGCGATATTTTGCAGACTTTCTAAGTGTAATGGAATCCAAAGAGTTTATTCCTCTTTATCCAGCAGATTCAATAGATAATGGATTTCCAGCTCAGCTTTATCTTCCTTATAACCTTTTCATTATAGGAACAGTCAACATAGACGAAACAACTAATATGTTTAGTCCTAAAGTATTAGATAGAGCAAATACCATCGAATTCAGAGTGGATGAGAATGAGATGAAAAGCTTTTTGAAAAATATAAAAGATGTTGATATACAGAAATTGATAAGCAAAGGTGCATCCATGGCTAATAGTTTTCTAGAAATGTCCTATAACAAAACATTTGAAAAGAATGATAAAGAAGAAATAAATAGCGTACTTGTAAAATTCTTTGG
>DATGMV010000341.1:0-9841 GCA_035307185.1 Fermentimonas sp.
ATTTATTTATTCAAAAAAGGGATTCTTCTGTAAAGTGCCAATCCTAACCTACGTAGTAAATAGTTTTTTGGCCATAGTAAGCGATATAGTTCCCAATGAAAGTGACCAACCTTAATTGATTTTCCGTTTCTAATAACTTCAGTAGCTTCTGCAATTGCGTTTTCTCTCGAACAATTCTCAAATAACAACAAATTACCATCACCGTTTAACAAAATGTTATTTCCAGAAATTTTCTTAACTCTATGCAAAATATAATTTTCGTTAGGCATTTTTATTAGTAACAGGCGCCCTTTTTGGAATGAATTGTAGGATGTTTTTTCAAGTACTATTTCATCTTTACCATCTCTGATAAAAGGCAACATACTATTTCCTTTAGCACGGATTCGCACCCTTTCACCATCAGCTATACGATTTGATAATTCTCTGAAAAAAAGATCGTTTTGAATTATTTTGATTTCCAAAATTGTGTGACTTAATTGAAGGTTTCTAATTAAAATAAATATAGTCAAAACTAACTTCAGTCAGTAAGTATAAGTTCTGTTACTCTAATTCATATCTGATTTTATCAACAATAATTGGTATTATGTTAGGGTTGATTCCTGCTTCAACAAGTTCATCCACATCATCTGCCAGTATGGATATGAAAGTATCTAAACTGCCTGTTTCTTTTTGAGACATTATATACATTTGAACGGCATTGTGGTTGTTGCCAAGGCAGAGTTCCACATGTCCAGCGTTGAGGTAGTCGTGAGCGTTAGGTTTATTTTCAATTATGCGCAGATAGTATTTTTGCGCTACATCAAATTTGCGTGAAAGAAATGCGCACCATGCTATTGAGCGCCATGCTCGAGTATTATTGTTGTTTATCAGCTCAACCTTAAAATAGAAGTTTAGTGCCTCTTCATATTGTTTTAATTCGAGGTAGCAATGTCCTATGTTTAGTTGAATGTTAAGATCATCTGGGCGGAATTGTTCTAATCTTCTATAATATTCCAATGCAGTATCGGGTTGTTTAAGCACCCTGTAGCAGTGTGCGATACGGTTTAAAACCCAAGTATTATTTTCTTCTATAAGATCTGCGTGAAGGTATGAATCTAATGCTCCATTAATATCTCCAATCATTTGTTTGCAATACCCCATTTTTTGCCAGAATTCACTCTTGGGTTGAACTCTATCTGCAAGAATCTTATACGTACTATGTGCTTCAGAAAAATTATTCTTTTCTAAATAGTAAAGTGCAATCTTCTCAAGATTTAATGGCTGAAATACAATAGGGTAGAACTCTTCAATCTTATGAAAGTTAAGAGGCAAGTTGAAAATGTCAGTGAAATCAGAATTCTTGGGATGAAGTTTAAAGAATCTATAAAGATCCTGAATGTATTGCTTTATATTTGATTCTTCTTTCTGATTTGGGTTAAGAGATAACTCCTCTTCTTGAAGCTTTTTAATCTCATCGCCCTCGGTTCCGAGTTGGTTAATCATCATATTTCGGTATTGTTGAGGCATCACCATAATACTAAAGCAAAAAGAGTACTTGTCAGAGTTGCAAATAAGTGATGAATCAAACATGCCCTTAATCAAATTATTTCCTTCACCATCATCTCTGAAGACCGGTTTAACCGAGCTGTGTTGGAGATTAAATGGTAAGAACCAATTACTGAGTTCACGGAAGAATGGGTAGCTTTTAAGGTTTGAAAATGTGGAGTGAAACACATCAGCACCTTTCATCTGCAATTCAGAAAACTCTTGTAGCTTATCTGTAAGTCCACTGTCATCAAGAATTTTCTGCCACTCAGGATTCTTCTCGTCGAGTCCCGATTCGCCGATCCACTCATCAAGTTTAATTTTCTTGCCAATCATTGGACTCAGTTTCATCATCTCTGGTATAATCTCTTCATTTAAGCGGCGTGTTATCTTTTCTGTTTCATGTGCCTGAATATATCCGATAACTGCTTTCATGAAGATGCGGTTGAAATGATTATTGTCAGATAATAATTTCAATCTATTACTACACTCGGGATAGAGTCTCCACCTTTTTCTATAAATCTGAAATATTGGAATGATACCTATAACTGCACGGGTAACAATCTCGTTATTGGAGTCACGACAAGCATCAAGCATAAATAGTATCTTTGATGAGTCGAACCTCTGAATTATATTAAGTGTGAGTGCAGAAATAACCATACATTTGTCATGTACGGGTATAATTTCATCGCTAATAAATCTGTTTAGGGAGGCAATAAATTCACTACTCGCACGGGGCGATGTGTAAATTAAGTAAAATAGATCGCTTACACTTTTTTCATGTGCAATTGCATTCTCCTTAATTCTTGCATCCTTTTCGTCACCATCCTCAAGAAGTTCAAGAAAAGAAGCTGTGTCGGTTTGCTTAGAAATAATTTCTCGATACTCGTCAATTGTAGTAATTTGTTGCAGATTCAGTAACCTTAGTTTCTCAAAGAATATTAAGCTACTATCTCTGAGAAGAAGACTCTCTACTGTATCGTCTGTTATGATGTAGATATCTCTAAAAAGTTTGTCATATATCTTCTCTTGTTCAGGGTCACCCTTACCCTCCACCAAATAGTGAAGCATATACTTATAGTTAGTTTCTAACTCAGTTAATTTTTCGCTTAGAGACCAGTTCTGTTGCTCTGCAACTAGATCTTTAACGCTATCTATTGCACTTTTTAACTGCTTCTTATCAATATATTCGTATATCTTATTTCGCTTCTTATTTATATCTTTTGGACTCATATATTGCTTAAATTGATTTGATTTTTATGATAAGGGTAGAGGGTAGTGACTCTATCCAAGGGAGGTTGGTTTTAACAAGCTTATTCCAGCCGTCAAAACCAAAAATGCATAGGTCTTGTTTTTTTATAAAATCTATATCAATCTTTTTATCATTGTCCCACAGACTAACTTTGTCCTCTGTCAGTTTTTGACACGAGTTGTAAAATTTTTGCAGCTTTAGATTATTTTCCATCGAACCAATCGCATCCCAAATCATATACTCCGTATTTTCCTTTCGCATCAACCTCGTGATTGCAGTAGGTAAGATCTGAACATCAGAGCTACTGAGTATAGAGATAAAAAAATTATTAAGATATTGCAAGTTGTTGTTTATAAACAAGCAAGTGGTAACAGAGTTCATGCTAAATAAATCTACTAAATTACTTAACATGTTCCACTCTTCATTTTGGAGTTCAAATTTAATATCAGAATCAGAGAGTGTGGGATCTGACTTGAGTGTGCCATATTTTCGGCAAAGTGCAGGGGTCAGAACGTTGCTACTAACTCCAAAAATAAGTAAGTTAATATTTTGTTCTTTTAAAGCGTTTCTAATCTCTGCAACATTGTTTTCTGTTTTTTTTATAAATGTACGAACAGTAATTTTACTTTTATTCTCTCTACTAAGTAATTCTTTGAAAGCTTTACTTTGATACTTTTCATCACTTACCGGTTGTTCGTTATCCAAATTTTCGTTGGTTAGATGCAAAAATGTTAAAGAGGAATGTTCTGAACCTGACATAGTGAGATATGCAGCAGTTTCACTCATAGCTTTACCTGTTTCAGAATCAGTAAAACATACCAGTGTATTTATGGGTTCCTTTGTTTTTTCAAGAGTTTCCATTTAATTTTAACTGTTTTCGTGAAAACCTTCACTCAGCATCGAACTATCCAACATTGAGTCTTTGTAGCCAAGGAAATACAAAATTCCATCTATGCCAACTGAAGACAGCGACTGGCGAGCATTTTGAATTACTTTTGGCTTAGCATGAAAGGCAATTCCCAATCCTGCTATACCTAACATAGGCAGGTCGTTAGCACCGTCACCTACTGCAACAGTTTGCCTTAGATCTATCTTTTCTACTTGCGCTATAAGTTTAAGCAATTCTGCTTTTTTCTTTCCTGTTACAATATCACCAACATAATTTCCTGTTAGTTTTCCGTCAACAATTTCTAACTCATTGGCGTACATATAATCAAAACCATACTTATCTTTAAGAAAGTTGCCAAAATAAGTAAAACCTCCTGATAGAATTGCTGTTTTAAAACCAACCTTTTGAAGCACCTTCATTAATCTGTCCAAACCTTCAGTGATAGGTAAGCTTTCTGCAACTTCTTTAAGTACTGATGCATCAAGACCTTTTAATAACTTTATACGTTGTTTAAAACTCTCTTCAAATTCTATATCACCCTGCATTGCAGACTCTGTAATAGCCTTTACTTTTTCTCCAACACCTGCTCTCTCTGCCAATTCATCAATAACTTCTGTTTGAATAAGAGTTGAGTCCATGTCGAAACATATTAATCTACGCATACGTCTGAACATGCTTTCTTCCTGAAATGAAATATCAAAGTTGAGTTCTGATGATAGTTCCATAAAGGACTGCTGCATCTGTCTACGATCTGTTGGAGTGCCACGAACCGAGAGCTCAACACACGATTTAGCAGCTCGCTCATGCTCATCGAGGGGTATTCGACCAGTTAGCCTGATCATATTGTCAATATTTAGGTTTTGATTGGCTATAATTCTTGATACTGCAGCAATCTGCTTAGCAGTGAGTATGCGACCTAACAGTGTTATAATGTACCTATTTTTGCCTTGCATGCTAACCCAGTTTGAATAACGCTCAGCAGAAATCGGTGTAAACTTAACATTCACATCCATTTCGTATGCTTTGAACAGAAGGTCTTTAAGAATCTCCCCTGAATTGTTATGCATCGATTTAAATAGAATTCCAATAGCAACATTTCTATGGATATCAGACTGACCGATATCGAGAATAAAAGCACCATGTTTAGCTAATATTTCTGTTAAACCAGCTGTTAGACCAGGTTTATCCTCACCATTAATGTTGACTAATATAATTTCAGAATTTTTCATACTTACAATTAATTTGTGTCGTGACTTTTCATTTTAAATAATTGGTAGTGAAACCTGCGAATAGATGTCCTCAATAACAGTTTTATCTATTTTCTTGAAATCCTCTTCCCTAACGGTAATAATTAGTCCTGCAAGATCAAGAGCTCCGGGACTAATCATGAGCTTACTGCTACCTTCTTTGTAGAACTGTGTAGGTCTATGAGCACTTCGTGGAAAGATATGCACTTTGTATTTGTTATTATCTATAAACACAATAACATTTAACATTGGCTCCTCCTCATCCGGCTGTAGTGAACGCAAATACAGATAAATCTCCTCAAATAGTTCAATAATCTCATCTCTATTATCACTAACTATCATCATGCAAGAGCGCAACTCATTATCTCCTTGTAAAAGAACGTCTTGTTTTAGTCCTGCTTGTAAGTGAAAATGATCGGGAGCAGAAGCTCCACATTTGGGACCGTTGTAAAAAACAACATAATCGTTGAGTTGCTGGGCTAAAGTAAGCATGTCTGCAATTTTGTTACGTATTCGTTGTGGTACATGTGAGTGGAGTGGTATTGTAAGATGATTTCTGAGTATAGGGAAAGGGTTACACAAAATAATATACTTATCGAGAAATGTAATACCTCTTTGCTCCTTAGAACGATTTGTTTCGCACAAGAAGCATGGTCTCTTATTTAAATGCTTAACATCGGTCTTTGCTGCTGTTGATGTTATTCTGGCTGGATTAAACTGTACGTTAACAGAAAATTCGTTTCCCCAGTTAAATGGCTTCGTTTTTATCTCATCCAGTTGCTTAATAGCATCTTGCAACTGACTCCAACTATTTTGTTGGTCTGAGAAAAGGTTATTTATCTCTGTCTGTAGGTTCATTCATCTAAATCTTTTTATAAACAATCAAAAACAAAGATAGCGATTATTTCTTTTATAATATATTATACGTTACTATTTGGATATCAACTTTTTTTGTATCTTTGTGTAAGTCAACGACTGGTAATTTTTTTTATATGAAAAAAACAGCTTTCATCCTTTTCCCCTTTTTGTTTATCGCTTTATTTCTCTCCTGTAAACAAGGCAGAGATAGGGAGGAGTCTTTTAATAGTGATGATAAGTTTGAATCTGGTGTAATAAGTAACGATACAGGTAAGGTCTCTGAACCCGGTAGCGAGAATTTTAATATTTTTGTTGAAAGATTTAGTCAAGAACAGTCTTTTCAACTTAATCGAATAAAGTTTCCTATTAGCATAGTAGTTCCAGATGCACAAGATGAAGGTATGGCACCTATTAAAGAAACGATAAGTAAGTATGAATGGGAGTTTCTTGATTTAACATACGACAGTACATATTTAACCCGACCTTATGATCAGTATTACCAAGTTGTTCGATTTAGAAACGATACTGCTGTTGTTGAGATTAGAGGTATAAATAATGGGATTTATGCCGACTATTATTTTGCACTTATAGATAATGAATGGTATTTAGTAACACTCTACGAAGCATCATTTTAAACTTTAAGTTTTTCATCACCAAAATGTAATGGGAGAAGGTCTTTTATACTGTTTACAATATAAACGCAGTCTTGGGCATACATTAAAATTCTCATCGAAGAATCGAATCGATTTTCAGTTTCAAGTAGGACTTGACGACAGCTCCCACAGGGTGTTATAACGTCTTTAGTGAACTTGCCGTTTGACCAAGCAGCTATAGCGATTTTTACAACTTTTTCATTTGGATAATGAGAGTTTGCGTAGAAAGTTGCAACCCTTTCGGCACACAAACCAGATGGGTATGCAGCATTTTCCTGATTATTGCCAGTTATTATTTTCCCATTTTCGAGAAGTAAAGCACAACCCACTTTGAAGTTGGAATAAGGGGCATAAGACTTTTCGGTAGCATGTTTTGCAGCATCAATTAGTTTTTTTTCGATATCGGAGCATTCCTCTAAAGGATAAACAGCTATCTTTGTAGTTAAATTTATTTCTCGCATATTTTGATACTTGATATATTTACAATGCAGTTTAATTATCACAAATATAGTTATATTCCGCAGTTTTTACTCCTATTATCATTTTTATTTATATCGTTTGCTCTAAAATCACAGTCAACTTTAAACACTTATCAGGTTTATATAGATAAGTATAGTGATTTGGCAATAGAACACATGGATAAATACAGAATACCTGCATCTATAACATTAGCACAAGGTATATTAGAGTCCGGTGCAGGTTTAAGTGATTTAGCTCGACGTAGTAATAATCATTTTGGGATAAAGTGTCATCGCGGTTGGAGTGGAAGCAAGGTCTATGCCGCAGATGATTCTCCAAACGACTGCTTTAGGAGTTATGCAAAGGTAGAGGATTCGTATCAGGATCACTCGGAATTTCTGGTTGGAGGAAGTCGATATAGTGGATTGTTTGATCTTTCAATTACAGATTATAAAGGTTGGGCAAGAGGATTGCAAAAGTACGGCTATGCAACTGACAAAGCTTATGCTAACAAGCTTATAAAACTTATTGAGGATTATGAGTTATACAGATTCGACGACAAAAAATATCGCAAAGGGGTTGGTCATAGAGAACGTGACACGATTAGAAAAAAAGAAGCTTCGTTGGCATCTTGGAAACATCAGCCATACATTACGCATGGTTTGGTTTACATAATTGCAATTGACGGAGACACTTATGGAAGTATAGCAAACGAGTTTGGGTTTGATGAAGAAGATCTTCTGAAATATAATGAGGTTCCTAAAGATTTTCCACTTAGTGCTGGTGACATTGTATATTTCCAGAAAAAGAAAAGTAGAGCCGACAAAGAATATGATTATCATACGGTGCAAGTGGGCGAGTCGATGTATAGCATCTCTCAACTATACGGCATACAGTTAAGGAATTTGTATCGACTGAACAAGAAGAGTTATGAATATGTTCCCGAAGAGGGCGATTTACTTAAACTGAGATAATATTTGTTTGAAAATATTGATAAAATACAGCAAATAATGAGAGTGATTTTTAAAGAGAAGATGAAGCAAGAAAAATATATTTACAATTATGCAATATAATACACAAAAAGAGAAGCTAACAATGCCTGAATATGGCAGAAATATTCAGAATATGATAAATCATTGCGTTAATATAGAGGATCCTGTTGAGCGCAAGAGGTGTGCCTATACTATAATTGATGTGATGGGAAATATGTTTCCACATTTACGTGATGTAAACAATTTTAAACATATTCTTTGGGATCATTTGGCAATTATGTCAGATTTTAAACTGAATATAGAATATCCTTATGAGGTAATAAAAAGAGAAGAGCTTTATTCGGCACCTGGCAAAATAGAATACAGTCGCCCAACAATGAAATATCGTCACTATGGAAAGTTAATGGAAAAAATGATCGATATTGCTACAAAGATGGATGATGGAGACAAAAAAGATCAATTAGTTAGACTTATTGCAAACCAAATGAAGAAATCCTACAATCAGTGGAATAAAGCAGCTGATGACAGTAAGATTTTCGAGGATCTTTTTGAACTTTCAAAGGGGCAAATAAAACTAACCAGTGATGATTATATAATTCCCGAAGTGAAGGCAGTGCCTAATCGTGATAAGCTCAAAAATATAAGACATCAAAGAAGAAAATAAGATAAACTTTAAATAGAAATGATCTCACTACAGGATATCATACAAATTGGTCGCACTCAAAAACCCCACGGCATAAAAGGCGAACTTAACATAGTTTTTCATATTGAGGAGTATGCAGAGATTGATTGTGAATATTATTTTTTGATGATAGATAACATTCCAGTGCCTTTTTTTGTAGAGGAAATCACATTTATCTCGAATAATGCCGCAAGAGTTAAGTTTGATGATGTTGAAGATGAGAAAAGAGCGGCAGAATTTATTAATATTGATGTTTATGTGCCACGCAGTATTGTAAATAAACCCGAAGAGAAAATCTTTGATAGTTGGAACTTTTTTGTTGGGTATAAAGTAGTTGGTACAGATGGTGAGCAGGTAGGTACAATTGTTAGAGTTGACAATTCCACGATAAATGTACTATTTATATTAGAAAACGAAGAGAGGGAAATTTTAATTCCAGCAACTGAGGATTTTATTATTGCTATCGATGAAAATGGCAAAATAATTGAAATGGATCTTCCTGAAGGATTATTGGAGGAGTGATATGTCTTTTCTTCAACTTTCTGACGTAACAATAGGATATCCCGGTATAAAAGGGATTAGAAAGGTACAGGGCAATCTCACTCTGAGTGCCGATAGAGGAGAACTAATTGCAATAATCGGTAAGAATGGCTGTGGAAAATCAACTCTTATTCGTTCAATTGCATGTTTGCAACCAATTTATGGTGGAACTATATATCTTGAAGGAAGAGATTTGAATGGATTGAAGCCAGTAAAAAGGGCTCAACTTATTTCCGTTGTTCTCACAGAACAAAATTCTGTTGCCTCTTTTAATGTGAGAGAACTAATATCAAATGGGCGCGACCCCTACACGGGCTGGTTAGGAAGCCTTTCTGAAAGTGATAATGAGATTGTTATTAAATCTATGGAGCAAACATATCTTGAGGGATTTAGTGAGAGAAATATCCATGAATTATCTGATGGAGAACGCCAAAGAGTTTTTATAGCTCGTGCACTTGCTCAGGATACTCCACTTATTTTACTTGATGAGCCCACATCTCACCTCGACTTACCAAATCGGATTAACATATTGCTTCTACTGCAAAAGCTGGCACGCGATACAGGTAAAACAATACTAATATCTACTCATGAACTGGAGACTGCTATGCAGGTTGCTGATAAGTTGTGGCTAATGGATAATGACAAAGGTGTAACAGTGGGAGTGCCGGAAGATTTGGTGTTGAATGGGAGTTTCGAAGAGATATTCCATCATAATTCATATGAGTTTGATAAAGAATACGGTAGT
>DATGMV010000342.1:0-2904 GCA_035307185.1 Fermentimonas sp.
AGCTTGGGAGCATATTATCATAGAGCATTTGCAGCCCAACGATAGCTTGAATAAAAACATTAGGATAGAAATCAGGAACGATAATGACAAGCGATTTTCAGCTAAAATGGTGCAGGACTTCTTCAAACAGAACTACTTACACCAAGTCTTTACGCACCCCTATACGCCACAAGAGAATGGGCACATTGAAAGCTTTCACTCTATTTTATCAAGACACCTAAAACCGTATTGTTTTTGGTCGCTCACAGAGCTTGAACAAAATCTGATTTTATTTTATGAGAGCTATAACAATAAACGCATTCATGCATCAATAGCATACACTTGCCCAAACGATTTTAAACAACTCTGGGATATGAAACTCATTGAAATGAGTGTAATAGAGAAACTCAGGAAAATTAAATTTAAACTCAAAATACCGTATCATGAAATTAAACAACATACAGGTAATAATGAGCCAAAGGGCTGTTCCTTGCTCGATTTTAAGCCTCTAAATGAGGCTGATAAATCGATAAACAAAGAGATGATCGGCGCCGAAACATCTCACAACTTACGGTATAAAAAGTCGCCGTCGGTTGTTCCTTGCGTTGCAAAGGTAGATATGAATAACTATATTTGCAATACCTAAAAATAAATAGTCCGATTAATAGGGGGTTAGACCATCAAAGCAGCGTAAGCATGCCAATTTAGCCGTCTTGCCAATAGAATACGATTAGCTGATCTTTGCCAGCAAAAAGATATGTTTAATTTGAATGAAGGCAATCGTTATTTAGTGTGCTTGCAAGGTGTAGATTTGCGCAAAGGAGTAGATGGATTATGTGGTTTGATTCGTTATCTTTCATTGAATCCTGCTAATGGAAATGTGTATGTATTTCTGAACAAAACTCGCACCACAATGAAGTTGCTCCACTGGGAACGTGGTGGCTTTGTAATTTATTACAAACGGATGGAAAGGGGACGTATTAGTCATAAGATATTCATTAAGGGAGGTGTTGGATTTCGCAGTATTCGGTGGGATGAATTGATATTATTTATGGAAGGAATCAGTCCGAAAATAAAACGCAGAAAGCGATATAATTTGCAGTAAAAACATTGCATATTTCATTGGTTATGAGTATCTTTATACTGTAAAACAATGGAGATGATACAACAATTAGAACAAGAGAATGCCCTGCTTAAAATGCAAATTCTTCTCAAAGATGAACAACTTCAGCGCAAGAACGAACGAATACTTTATCTGGAGCGTCAGCTTTTTGGCAGACGATCAGAGAAAAGACTTCCTAATTACTGTGATGCCCAGTTATCTCTTTTCGATGCAGAACAAGGAAAGAAAGTCTTGGAGATGGAAACTCCAGAGTTAATATCATTGGTAGAAGATATTAAACAAAAAGCCGAAAAACGTCGCAAGACAAAAAAGGAACTTTCTGTTACTCAAAAGCGGTCATATAAAATACCAGCTGATATTGAGCGTAGAGAAACCATTATCTATCCTGAAAATGTTGACAATTCTGATCTCATTAAGATTGGTGAAGATGTAACCGAACGCTTAATGATAGACCAAGCAAAGTTTTGGGTAGAGAGGACAGTTCGTCCAGTGTATAAAGTGAAACAAGAAAAAGATGCTGTCTCCACAACAATTCTTCAAGCCCCTCTCAAGCCAACTATTCTTCCTGGAAGCATGGTAGGTGAGTCGGTAATAAGCCAAATCATTATAGATAAATTTCTTTACCATATCCCAGAAAACAGGCAAGCCAAACGTTTCAAACCACTTGGAATGGATATTACCACTTCCAGAATAAACCGCTGGGTACATGGTGCAGCCGATAAACTTTACCCACTTTACATTGCACAGATGAATCGCGTGCTTTCTTCAGATTACATACAGGTGGACGAGACAACTCATTCCATAATTGACCAGATAGGATCTGCTCGCAAGGGTTATACATGGGTGGTTCGCTCAGTAAAATTCCCTGGAGTATTCTTTTATTATGAAAAAGGTTCACGTTCACAAGAGGTGATTCTAAAGTTACTCAAAGATTATAAAGGTGCTCTTCAAACAGATGGCTATGCTGCTTACAGTATCTATGAAGAAAAACAGGGAGTGCTTCCATTAGGATGTATGGCTCACATCAGGCGAAAGTTTGAGAATGCTTTAGTCACTACCCCTGAAGCTCAAAAAGCCCTTGATTATATCGCACTTCTTTACATGTTAGAGGGGAATCTCAAGGCTGAAAAAGCTGATTACGAACAAATCCGAAAAGAGCGTGAGCAAAAAGCTTATCCAATACTACAACAAATGGAAAGTTGGATGAAGCAAACCTATAATAGTTGCACTCCTAAAAGCCCGCTTGGGAAAGCTATTAGTTATGCTTTTGGTATGTGGCCTCGTATCAGTCGTTATTGTAAAGAAGGCTATTTTGAGATAGACAACAATGGGGTAGAGAATGCAATAAGACCTATTGCATTAGGACGTAAAAACTATTTGTTTTCAGGCAATAATAACGGAGCAGAAGACAACTGCATATTCTATACTCTAATAGGGAGTTGTCTGCAAGCGGATATTGAACCACACCAGTGGCTCACGTCAACGTTAGAGAAAATACCCACGTTGGAAACCCCTATTAATTGGGAAGAATTACTTCCATAAACAACCTACCTCAAAAAAAAGCTTAGAGCAATATCAGCTCTAAGCCTTTTTTTGAGGTAGAAATACGGCATGTTTGGAATGCTTACAGTAAAACGGTTATACATTTCACTCCTGTAATCAGTAACTTTGTTTCCTCACTTTTTAGCAATTAGAAAGGGGTTGTCGGAGTGGACTCAAGAATTAAAAAGAAAAGAAATTCTTTCCTCAGAATATCGTTCCGCTACTCTACACAATATTCTGAGAAAGGAATAAATACTACA
>DATGMV010000343.1:0-5309 GCA_035307185.1 Fermentimonas sp.
AGTCCCGACAACAAATGGGGATTATTTCCATCTGCAGCTTTTGCATGGAAAATTAATGAAGAGGAGTTTATGCAAGATCAGAATCTCTTTTCAGATCTTAAACTTCGCTTAGGTTATGGTGTAACGGGACAGCAGAACCTTGGTAGTGGCGACTACCCATGGATGGGAAGATACAGTTACAGTCAGGCAGGTGCAAACTACTATTTTGGAGATCAAAAAGTATCTTTAATAAGACCGGTTGCTTACGACGAAAACCTGAAATGGGAAGAAACAGCAACTGTTAATGCTGGTTTAGATTTTGGTTTCCTAAACAATCGTATTAGCGGTACATTTGATGTATATAGCCGCACCACCTCCGATTTGTTAAATACTGTTGGTATTGCTGCAGGTACTAACTTCAGCAATCAGCTTCTTACAAACGTAGGTGAGCTAACAAACAAGGGTGTTGAGTTTTCAATTACAGGCAGACCCATTGTTAGTAAAGATTTGAACTGGAATTTAAGTTACAACATTACTTATAATAAAAACGAAATCACTAAGCTTACAATTACAGACGATCCAAACTATGTAGGTGTAATTTTTGGTGGTATCGACGGTGGTACTGGTAACAATATTGCAATTCACAGAGTAGGATACCCTGCAGGCTCTTTTTATGTATACGAACAGGTATATAATGAAGAAGGAAGACCACTTGAAGGTGTGTATATAGATCAGAATGCCGATGGCGCAATTAATGAGAGGGATTTAATTCCTTATAAAAATGCGGCTCCTGATGTATACATGGGACTTTCTTCACAGCTTTCTTATAAGAACTGGGATTTCAACTTTTCACTACGTGCAAACTTGGGTAATTATGCTTATAATAATATCCAATCTAATCGTCAGTCAAAAAACACTACTTTCGACCCTTCAGGATGGCTAAAAAACAGAGTAAATAGTGCATTAGATACTCAATTTGAAGCTGTACAGTATCAATCAAGTCATTACATTCAAAATGCATCATTCCTGAAAATGGATAATATTTCTTTAGGATACAATTTTGAAGAAATACTAAATCAAAATCAATCTGGTAGAGTATATCTAACAGTTCAAAATCCATTTGTCATATCCAACTATGCAGGTCTTGATCCTGAGTTTACAAACAACGGAATCGACAACAACATTTACCCTCACCCCCGTGTTTTCATTTTGGGTGTTAGTTTAAATTTTTAATTCTTTTTTATTATGAAAACAGCAAAATATAAAATCATATACCTATTTGTAATCGGATTAATGATTACAGGCCTATCCTCTTGTCTCGACGACCTGAACACTATTCCTCTCGACGAAGATGAATTAGTATCGGATGTAGTCTTTGGCAGTGAAATAGGACCATATCAAGAATTATTGGCCAAAATTTATGCAGGCCTTGCAATCAGTGGAAACAGTGCAGGTGATGGTGACCCAGATGTGGCCGGCGTTGATGGTGGTAGCCAGGCATCCTTCCTAAGGGGACTATGGAACCTTCAACAATTACCTACTGACGAAGCACATTGCGCTTGGAATGATGTGGGTTTGCCCGATTTAAATTCTATTTCCTGGACATCAAGTAATGTTTTTATAAAAGGTTTTTATTATCGTTTGTATTATCAGATAAATCTAGCTAATGCACTTTTAAGGGAAACCACTGAAGAGCAATTAAACGCTAGAGGTGTAAGTGCAAGTGATCAGGCCCAAATAAACTATTTCAGAGCTGAGGCTCGCTTTCACAGGGCACTTTCATATTACTATCTTTTAGATATGTTCAGAAACGTACCTTTTGTAAATGAAGACAGTCCGGTAGGAAGCACTCTTCCTCCTCAGATTCAGGGTGCAGATCTATTTGATTATATCGAAAGCGAACTCCTTGCAATAGAAACCGAACTATTAGATCCATTCGTTGGATATAACCCAAATTACTACGGTCGCGTACATAAAGCTGCAAGCTGGGCATTACTATCTCGCTTGTATCTAAATGCCGAAACTTATACCGGAAATGCTAAATACACCGAAAGTATAACATATAGCAATAAGGTTCTTAACGAGAACTTTTCACTCGATCCCGTATATGCAAACATTTTCAAGTCAGACAACCACATATCACCAGAGATGATACTCCCAGTTCGTTATGAAGGAGCCGAAACTCAAACTTGGGGAGGAATGACATTCTTATTAAGTGCTATGGAGCCATCTGATATGCAAGAGGAAGTAAACGCTGTAGGTGCCTGGCAAGGTAACCGCGCCCGCTCTTCGATACTCCGCACATTTGAAAAAGAAAACTTGCATGAGAATGACAGTCGCTTTGATATGGTATATGTAGACAAAACTGCAAATATTGAAATCGAAGATCCTTCTCTGTTTACAGATAACGGAATACCTGTTGTAAAATACTATAACAGAAATAGCGATGGCTCATTACCAGCAAGCAACATTGCTTATACCGATTTTCCTCTTTTCAGATTAGGTGAGATTTATCTTAACTATGCCGAAGCAGTATTAAGAGGTGGTACAGGTGGCAACCAGGCTACAGCTCTTCAGCTAATTAACGAATTAAGAGAAAGAGCATACCACCAGTCACCATACAGTATAACAGCGGGCGAATTAAATCTCGATTTCATTCTTGATGAAAGAGGACGCGAGTTTTTCTTCGAAGGACAGCGCAGAAGCGATCTTATCCGCTTTAATAAATTCACTGGTTCATCATACATATGGCCCTGGAAGGGGAATGTAAAGGATGGCAGATCTGTTGCAGATCATTTTAGAGTGTATCCTATACCTGCAGATGACCTAGGTGCAAATAATAATCTGGTTCAAAACACAGGATATTGATTAACATCAAATTTAATTTGTAAAAAAGAAAAACAATGAAAAAGATATATAACATATTATTACTGCTGGTAACTCTTGGCATGTTGTGGTCATGCAAAGAGGATGATCAAGTGATTCTGCAACAACCAGAGAGCTTTGTGCTTAATGTGCCAAAATATGCATCTGGTATATACGACTTGCAAAACATTGAGACTATTGAATTTACAACTTCTCAACCTGAGTATGGTTTTACTGCAGTCGCAAACTATAGTGTAGAGATTTCACTAAATCAAGATTTCTCCAATTCTGTAGTACTTCCAGGAAGTTACACATCAGCAAAATTTAATATACAAGCTATTGACTTGGCTCTTGTATTAATGGGCTTGCATGGAGTTGAACTGGAGGAAGATTATCCAACAGACCCTCACCCTCTTTATGTAAGGCTTACTTCTGTGTTGAACAGTAAGAACGATGGTGAAGTTAAATCAAATATCATTACACTTCCACAAGTAAAAGGTTATTTCGCACTCGATCCAGTAGTTATGCCAGAAAATATGTATATCATAGGTAACGTTGCGGGCGACTGGAGCTGGGATAATGCAACTGTAATGATTCCTGTGTATGGCTCACCCGGAAAATTCTGGGCAATGCAATATCTTGGTCAAATTGATGGAAATAATGCAGAAATTAAATTTAATATTGCCAAAGCTTGGGATGATAATGAGTTTGGATTCGAAGGAACTGCTATCAATGAAAATGGTGGAACCGCAGACGTAGGCTCTTCAGACTCTGGTGGTAATATCGGTATCGGTAATCCAGGATGGTATATAGTTGTAGTTACAACAACCATCGAAGGCAGAAGCTATGAATATGCAGTTGACTTCTTCCCCCCAAATGTTTACCTTCAGGGTGAAACAGCATCAGGCAACTGGGGAACTACTGATCCAGCTTATCGTTTTGCAATACCAGAACTCTCTTTAGGTGCAGATGCAGAATTCGTATCACCTCCGTTCTCAAATACAGCAGAAGTTAGAGCAAGCATTCAGCTTGAGGGGCACGAGTGGTGGCATGCCGAATTCATTGTATTAGATGGTGTATTTGTACCTCGTGGAGATGGCGACGACCAAGATCGTGTAACAGGTAATGCTGGGCAGAGATTACATATCAACTTTACCGAAGGTACTGGTAAGATACAATAATTGAGTTAACTAAGGGAGCCCCACTCCCAAACGGTTTGGGGCTTTCTAATTAAAAATAATAAAACATGAACAAAAAAATATATTTAGTTGTAACACTGATTGCCGTACTGTTTTTCAGCGCATGTGAAGATGTTTACGAACATATCGCTGCAGACCCGCAATCATACGAGCAAGAAGACCAGCAATCTATTAATGGGTTCACTTTTGCTCTTGCGTCAGATCTTACATCACCTTTGGTGCTAACAAATGAACAAATCGATAATGAAACAGTGTTGGCGGCAATAAATACAACCGCCACACCAGAATTAGCTGAAGGTGCCACTGTTAAATTAGTTGTTGAAGCTTCTGACACCGAAGATTTTGCAAATAGCATTGATTTGAATTCAACTGCCGATGGCAATAACGCTACAATACTAGCTTCAGACCTTAATGAGGCTGTTAAAGAACTATATGGCAAAAGGCCCGAGCCACGTGAAGTTTATTTACGTGCCACCTACTACATTGTTGATGGCACAACTGCATCTATGATGCCAACTCCTGTGGTTTTAGGACCTGCTTCAGTTACACCTGTTGGCCCAACTATCGAAACTGAGTATTACATGGTTGGCTCTGCAAACGGATGGAATATCGAAGACTTAAATGACTGGAAGTTCAATCATAGTGGTAATGATGTTTACGATGATCCATTTTTCTCAATTTTAGTTGAGAATCCGGGCGAGTTTAAAATTGTTCCTAAATCAAGCAAAGAGGCTGCATCATGGGATGGAACATTTGGAACGCAGGAAGCAACTGCACTTGAAGGTGAACTTGATCTTACTGGAGGAAATTTCAACGTTGAAGAAACTGGATGGGTAAGAGTAACTCTAAATATGATGGAGTATACATATACGATTGAGGTTATCGGTGAAATGAATCTTACTCTATATGTGGCAGGTGGACACCAAGGATGGAGCCCTGAGTCGGCACCAACATTATATAGTCGCAATTTCGATTTCAAATATGATGGCTATGTATACTTCCCCGATGCAAATACAGGATATAAGTTTACTTCACAACCAAACTGGGACGGTCCAAATTATGGAAATAGCGGTACAGATGGACAGCTTAGTGATGATGGTGGTGCTGGCGACCTCTTAATTGAAGAAGCTGGATATTATAAATTTGATGTTGATCTTTCCGAATCGCCATACATATATACAGCTACAAATACAGTATGGGGAATTGTAGGAGATGCTACCCCAGGTGGATGGGATGCAGACACTGAAATGACATATGATCCTGAAA
>DATGMV010000344.1:0-2882 GCA_035307185.1 Fermentimonas sp.
GTTAATAGCAAACTGACTTGGAGGCTCGATCCTAAGAATAAGATTACGTTGCAGTTGTTTTCGGGATATGATGATCTGTATGGTATGAACCGTGAGGTGAATGAATATGACAATGAGAAATACAAAGAAAGCTTTGGTTATGGGTGGAATACACTTACAACTTCATTGCACTACGACTCAGAATTCAAAAGTAATCTGTCGCTCAAAACCAATATTTACTACACCGGATTGAAAAACTTTAATTATAGCAAAAGCAAATTCAATTCTCCGGTGGAGAACATCTCTACACATAATGTGACTGCATCGCTTATGAATGAGTTTGGAGGCAGAACTTCGTTGCTGCACAGAATAAATTATGATAACACCACTCATTATGGTATTGAAGTAGCTCAACAAGATTATACGCCCGACCGTTCATTTAAGAAAGTCAATAAAGATGTTTATGAGTTCAGCTCTCCGGGTCTGAGTTTGTTTAAAGCATCTGCTTTTGCTTATCACGAATATAGTTACAAGAGGTGGCTCTTTGGTGCAGGAATGCGTGCATCGTACTATAAAAATAGTATAACAAGCAAAACGGTGCTGGAACCAAGGATAAAAGTGAACACTTTTGTGGACGACAAGAACAAATTGATGATTGCTTACGACCGTATGTCTCAACCCATTCACACTATCAATGAGGTGGACTACAACTCGAAGTCGGACTACTGGATTCCATTTCATGGTGAAATTCTCCCCTATTCCGATCAGTTGTCGGCAGGATGGAAAAACTATACTACGCCTTGGTTTAGTTTCTCGGTGGAGCTTTATTACAAGCGAATGCAGAATCTCTTATTCATCAAAGATGTGGAGTATTTTATAGATTACAATACCGACTATTTGCAGGGTAGCGGCACATCAAAGGGTGTTGAGTTGATGGCTGAGTATTCCCGAAACAGACTAACCGCATGGGCTTCCTACACGTTGTCAAAGACAGATCGCACTTTTGACGGCAAGTCCATTCCTTTCAAATACGATTCGCCACACGATGTTTCGCTGTTTGCAAGTTACGTTGTGAGAGACAGACCTAAGGCTAAACATTCTTTGTCTGCTCAGGTTCAGTTTAAAAATGGATATCCTTACACTTTGTCGCCCGGCTCATATCCAGGTATGGGGCTACCTATGCTACCAAGTGGCTATGGATGGGACGATAGTTATAATTCGGTTGACTTTCTGCCAGATACACCTAACGGTCGGCTAAACAACTACTTCCGCACCGACTTAAATTACACTGTTGATAGGAAAATGAACAGGGGAAGTCTAATCTGGCAGTTTTCACTGCTAAACGCAACCAACAACAAAAACCCGTTTGCAGTTTACAAAAAGGATGATAAATATAAAGCTTTTGTGCTAATCCCCATTATGCCGTCGATATCGGTTAGGAGGGTATTTTAATGTACAAATTTAACTTAAATTATTAGTAAGAGTATTTACCCCCCCCATTATTTTTACATACCTTTGTTTTTTACAAACTATTGATTAACAATACATTCAATATAATATTGAAAACCTTTTAACAAATGAAGTTTTTTAACACCTTTCTCATTATTTCTCTTTTAACACAATCTCTTTCTGCACAAACAATTACAGGCATAGTCTTGGATCAAACGAAGCAACCCGTAGAATTTGCCAACGTTGCACTTTATTCTTTACCTGACTCGGTATTATTAACCGGTACAGTAACAGATAAAAACGGAGAATTTTCAGTAAATACTAAAGAATACAAAGGAGATTCTTATCTACAAGTCTCGTTTTTGGGTTACAAGACAAATACTATAGACACAAAGCTACATCAAATAATCACACTGTTGCCTGACAATACACAGTTGGGAGAATTAGTTGTAAGTGCCAGTCGTAAGCTTTACAAGCTAGAAAATGGCAGTGTTGTGGCTAATGTGAAAAACACTGTTTTAGAAACACTCACCACTGCAAATGAAGTAATTGAACAGCTACCTTTTCTCAGTGGGAAAGATGGAGATTTTACGGTTTTTGGCAGAGGAACACCCACTATCTACATCAACAACCGTTTAGTGAGAGACACTAAAGAACTTGAACAGCTTTCACCTTCAGACATCACAAACATAAGAGTAATCACAACACCGGGTGCAGCGTATGATGCAACCATAAATGCTGTAATTAAAATTACTACAGAAAAGCCTGTTGGTGAAGGATTAAGCGGAATGTTATATGCTACAGCAAAACAAGCAAGCGTCTTTTCAGGTGGTGAATATATTTCTCTAAACTACCGAACCGGTGTATGGGATATCTTCGGATCAACATTCAATAATCATAATAAATTCAAAACAAATTTTGAAGCCAATCAATACATGTCACTTCCTGATAATGAACAGCAGCAAATATATTTAACTAACGAAAGTGGCAGTAACAATAGCATAAACTCTGTGATTGGCATGAATTTTAATCCTAATAACAAACATTCAGCCGGTGTTCGTTATACAAATTATAATAATACCTGGGAGGGCAAAATATTGAATGATATTACACATATCCAAAACAATATAGAAGAAAATGTTATACAGCAAGCGGAGAAGCGTTCTCCCGGAAATACGCATAATATTAACGCATACTACAATGGTACTTTTACAGATAAGCTATCTGCAATCATAAACTCCGATATTTTAATTGGAAATGAAGATGATAATATGGATGCATTTTATACCCAAACGCCAAATGAAGTTATTAGTACAAAAGGCACTAGGGATAATAAATTATATGCAATAAAAGGGATTTTATCATACAGTATAAACAATAGTGTTCTCGACTTAGGTACTGAATACAGTCACACAAATGTTCTACAATCTTATAATATCAACAACCAAGATCTG
>DATGMV010000345.1:0-2538 GCA_035307185.1 Fermentimonas sp.
TCTTCTCCTTCCGTCGTAATTACCTCATTAGGAAGAGGAACTACATTGTAATCTGCATTTGATGATTCTACACCTCCATAATTGCATGAAGTGATAAACAGAATCACCAATACTGAAAAAATCAAATGTATAGTTTTCATTATTGTAAATTATTATTATATAGTTTATCAGCCTCTCTTAAAGTCTTTCTAACCCTTTCTGCACTTGTAACCTGTTTCTCATATTCATTAATTATAATCTCTGTTCCACCCATCTTTAAGTTGGGGTTCCTATATATCATCTCACTAGCTTTTGCTTCTCTTGCAGAAAGATGTAACTCAGTTGCTCCGGTTTCTGATGCAATTCGTGCTATATTACTTTCATTAACTCCACTACCAGGCATAATTATTATTCTTTTATTGGCTTTAGTAATCAGCTCTTTGATAAGACTAATTCCCTGTTCTGCTTTAGGCTGTTGTCCTGATGTCAAAATTCTTTCGCATCCCAAATCAATAATCCTCTCAAGACTTTCAAAAGGATCTTTGCACATGTCAAAAGCCCTGTGGAAAGTTACACCCATGCCTTTTGCTGCCTCCATAAGTTCTCTGTTTCTAACCATATCCACAGCACCATCCGGAGTCAGGCAACCAAACACTACGCCATCAATTCCCAACTTGCCTGCTATTTCAATATCTTTTAGCATTATCCTGTGTTCAAGGTCTGTATACATAAAATCACCTCCACGAGGTCTTATAATTGCATACAATTTAATATCCAATAATTCACGAGCTAAATTAATTTCTCCATATGATGGGGTAGTACCACCTTCGGGGATTCCTGCACAAAGCTCTACTCGATAGGCACCTCCTTTTTGTGCTTCAATGCAGCTTTCGACTGAATTAGCACATATCTCAAGTTTGTATTTGTTTACCATTAAGTTTGTTTTGTGATTATATATACGTAATAAAAAGAAAGAAAGTCAACACAAAAATAACAAATTGTATTAACTAATAAAAGAATAAATTTTTTGTGATGCCATATTTAAGGTTGTTATTTAATATTTTTACTAAATGGCTTCTTTGAAATGTGTTTTCTTAGTAAATTGTGAACCTCTTTTACCTCTTCAACTTTAAATATATTTACAGCTGTCCAGTAAATAATAATGCCTGTTACAATACCAATTATCATTTTCAATATTAATGAATCAATAAAGTACATACTAAAATAAACAAAAACAGCCATTATAAAAGTAGATATAAATACAGGAATCATATCTTTGAGTGGAGAAATGCCTCCATAATTAAACATCTTTCCGGGCATATAGGCATTAATAAAGAATGAAATGAATGAAGTTATTACTTGTCCAATAACAATTGCTTTAACACCTAAGGGAATTGTTATAAAAAGAGCTATCAGCACCATTGGCAATTTAGATAAATCAACCTTCAGATAAAGATCGGAACGACCTACAGCATTTAATATATTAAGATTGATTACACCAATTGGATAAAATAGTTTTGCAAATGCAAACCATTGCGATAATACAATTGCAGGAATCCACTTATCGGTAAGGAAATATCTTATAAACGGGTCAACAATTAGTGATAAAAGCGTAATAGAAGGGAAGATTAAAAAGGCACTCATCTTAATTAAACGCCTGAAAACCTGAACTAATTTTTCTCTGTCGTTTTGTAATGAGGCCAATATTGGATAAGTTACCTGACTCAAGACACTTGTTATTGAACCTGCTGTCATTTCGGCAAATCCCTTTGCTCTATTGTAGTATCCCAAATTAGTAGAAGAGTAAACTTTACCAATTACAATGTTATTGATCTCAACAAGTGTTGTACCATAAAGACTTGCTGCTAACAACTTGGAACTAAATCCAAATAGGCTTTTGAAAGATTCTTTTGAAAAGATAAATGAAGGTCTCCATTTACTTATAATCCATAACATAAAAAGAGAAATTTCACTCTCAAGAATTTGTTTTAATACTAATGACCATACACCTAATCCTTTAAATGCAAATATTATAGATATTGTACCACTAATTAATATTGAAAGAAGATTTATTTTTGCAATAGTTTCAAAATCAATATCAATTATTAATTTGGTACGTTGAACAATTGCAAATGAGCTTATGATAATATTAATAGAAAGCACTCTGGTAAGAATAACTAATTTTGGTATATCGTAGAAGTTAGCAATTATTGGTGCAGAAAAGAATAAAACAATATAGAATAAACCACTTACAACCATATTAAATATAAAAACGGTAGAAAAGTCCACTTCAGTTCTGTCAACTTTCTGAATTAGACCCATTCCCAATCCGCTATTTATAAATGAATTGGAAATTGAAATAAAAATCGAAATCATTCCAATCAATCCATAATCTGAAGGCATTAATAAGCGTGCTAAAAAGATACTAATTATAAAACTAATACCATGATATGCAAACTTGTCAACAGCGCTCCATAAGGAACCTTTAAGAGCTTTTTGTTTTATATTATTTGCGCTCATCTAAGTATAATTCTAATCATATTTTAACTGCTCATTTAT
>DATGMV010000346.1:0-3529 GCA_035307185.1 Fermentimonas sp.
AGTATAGAATAGGTAAAGACTCACATTGCTATGTGCTACGCGAACTGTAACCGGCATTTTCTCCGGAAACTCAACTCCCCAGTTTACCTGATCTATTTCTGCTACTGCCCCCGCTTCCAGGAGAATTTTCATTTTATCAAGTACAGTTTCATACTGTGAAACATTCTGTAAAGGTACGAACAAAGTCTTCATGCTATCTTATATTTTTTCCATCAAAGATATTCTTTTTAAGGAAAACGGGCAAATATTATTTATTGTGACGGGGAATTCGGTCGATTGTATTGGTTTTTATCATGTATCAGAAAGGGACAAAACTCTAACAAAGTCCGTACAAACTCCTAACCAACTCCTAATATACCTTATATAAATTAGAACTTGGTTAGAACTTTGTTAGGTGTTATTTAGAATTTAATCCGCAGTTTGTATATGATAAAAGGAGTATAATTATGACAAAAAAATATCCACAAGTTTGAAGTTTAACCTTCAGACTTATGGATATAAATAAATAGTTTTGTAAAAACCTGTAACGGTTATTTAGGATTAGTCAGTTTTTACTTTTCAAAAACCACTAGTTGAAAATATATCTCAGACCAATCTGTAATCTCCAGGTATGTCCGTACCAATAATCAGTAGTAAATGTTTCCTTTATATACTCTCCATCTTTATCCGTAGCGAAAGAAAAAGTAGGTGTATTTGTTCCCGGAACATTTCCTTCATAACTTAGAATTGCTCCGTTATTAGAAACACTCATATCATTTTTAGGAACTCCCCATTTACTATTTAAAAGGTTGCCAAAGTTAAGAACATCAAGGCTTACCTGAAGTGTGTTTGTTGTTTCACCTGCACGAATTTTGAAATCCTGAGCAAACCTCAAATCAAAACGATGTAACCAGGGAGCCATAACTGAATTTGCTCCTGCATATCCGCCTTTGTGATTCTTAAGATAGCTGTCCTGATCCATGAAAGCGAAGAAAGCATCTTCATCAGCTTGTGATACAAATTTTATATCACCTTTTTGTTCAGGTATATAAATCAGATCTGCACCCCAACCATCACCATTCATGTCGTTATCATAAATAAAGCTATAATTTCCTGACGGTGAACCCAAATAGAAAATATTCAAATGTGTAGCAAGATGATCATTTGCATAAGGAAGTGTGTATGAAGCTGAACCTATAACTTTATGAAATCCTACATACTGTGAACGCTCCAAGCTTGGTAAGTGAGGACCGTTTATTGATATTAACCCACCGTAAGCAGAAGCAGCGTTACTACCCGGCATACCTGTAATTTCACGTGATTCTGTGATTGTATAGGCTGCCATTAAATTCAAATTTCTAACTGGTTCGGCAGTAACTGTAACATTACCAATTGCACCCCAACCTTCGTTAGTATTTGAAAGAACATACGCAGCTGTATTAGTGCTAGTATTCGAAATACTTTTTGAAGCTGGATAAATATATCTGTTGTCGGGACCACTGAAACGCTGCCATGAAGCATCTGGTTGTTTTAGATTATAATTCTTCAGCATTACACCATTAATAGTCTTGGTGAATATACCTTCAACTGTAACAGCCATCGGGAAAGATGTTGGTAATTGATAATCTGCTGCAAGTGAATATTTCCACACCTGAGGCATTTTGAAGTTTGGATCCACACCATTAATGTCTCTTGGAAGAGCACCCTGATCAGGACTGATTGTATTAGGCAAACCCAGTCTGCTTATCATTTCATTAACATCTGTCATTATTGGACCGGCTAGTTGAGCCAGTTTAGGATCCTGCGATGTAATTGCATTTAACTGTGAGTTATATTTAGTAACAAAAGCAGCACTACCCTGTACCATTCCAGAGTTTGTCGGCATATTTGTGAAGAACACCAAAGGAAGACGTCCTGTAAATACTCCCAGACCACCACGAAGATTTAATGTCTTATCTCCTCTTACATCCCAAGTGAAACCTACACGTGGAGAAAGCTGAACTTTGGCTTCAGGCCATGTACCGGTATCAATTCTGCGTCCTGCAAAATCAAGATTATAAATTGCATTATTTCTAATTAGGTTATCTGCATAACGTAAATAATCAGCACGAAGACCTAATGTTACTTTTGCATTCTCTGTTACACTATACTCGTCCTGAAGATATGCACCAATCTGATGAAAAGCCACTTCGGCAGCAGGATCCTGCTCACCATCATAACCATAAGTCAGAGCGAAGTCGATAGGAGCTGCCTGGTTAATAAAATCATCAACACTTGCATATCTGTAGTAACCTGTTCCGTTACGCATATATGCGTTATTTGCCATCTGATACTCGTAGCTCAATCCGGCAGTTATCTTATGATTATCCAAATAATAAGTAAGGTTGTCTGTAATGGTCATAGTATTATTGTTAACACCATTATTCCATGTAAACAACTCGTATCCTAAAGAGATATATGGTTCAATAATTGGAACACCGTTGGCATCGCGACCGGCAAGAATATCAACGTGTGGAAATTTATCTGAGTTTGAACCACGCATATCTTTAATTTCAGATGAAGTCACCAACAACTGATTTGAAAGTCTGTCGCTGAATCTGCTGTTTAACTCACCGGATATTGTATTAACAATATTATCCATTGAGTATATGTTATTAGAAAATGCCATACCGTATTGAGAAATACGATTCATATTACGATTTCTGTATCCTGCATCAGTTGAATTACCATTGGTAGGATTCCACGCCTGATTTTTTGTATGATTATATCTTAAACTTAACCTGTGTTTGTTATTGATATTCCAGTCGATGCGTGCCAATATCTTACGATTACTTTCGTCACCCGGGAAGTCAGTATAGGATCCGGGATTATATCCATATTTATCGATAAGATGTTGCTTAACACGATCCATATCAGCAATGCTAGTTCTGGAAAGCTGTTGTTCCGGATTTGCTTGACCGTTTTGAGAAGGACGCCATGTTACAACTTGTCCGGGACGATTTTCCAATTCGGCATTCACAAAGAAGAACAATTTGTTTTTAACAATTGGTCCTCCCAGAGTAAATCCATATACATTCTTTGACTCTTCGGCTCTGTCACCAAAATCCACGTCGCCAATCTTATTACCACGTAAATCTTGATTATACAGATATGTGTAAGCAGTACCTTTGAACTTATTTGTACCTGATTTTGTAATAGCATTTACACCCCCACCAATAAAGTTAGTCTGGCGAACATCAAAAGGAGCTACCACCACCTGCATTTCTTCAATAGCATCAAGTGAAATAGGATTTCCTCCACCGGGTAATGAAGATGAAAGACCAAAGTTATTATTGAAATTAGCACCATCAATAGTAAAGTTGGTTGAGCGACCGTCACCGGCCGCAATACTCATACCTGAAGCGTAAGGAGATAATCTTGTAATGTCAGTAATACTTCTGTTTACGCTGGGCATTCTTGACATCTGTTCATTATTAATGTTTGTTGATGCACCCGTTTTTTCAGACGAAAATTTTGTTCGTAAAGCAGTTACGACTACTTCTCCCAAAGC
>DATGMV010000347.1:0-6371 GCA_035307185.1 Fermentimonas sp.
TACCTCCAATATAACATGAACTGGCATCTCTGCAGTAAGAATAGTTCCACTATCGGCATGAACCTGCACTTCCACAATATCACCCTCTTTAAGAAACTGCACACCTTCTATCTGCTCACCGGGAATAGGAATCTGGTCAAAAGTTTCGGTATTCATAAAGTTGTATCCCATATCATCTTTATACAGATACTGAAATGCACGTCTTTCGATACGAACCTCATCAATTTTTACTCCCGCGCTGAATGTTTTATCTATAACCCTTCCGGATGTAACGTTCTTAAGTTTTGTTCTTACAAATGCAGCACCTTTACCCGGTTTCACATGAAGAAACTCAGTGATAAAATAGTATTGCCCATCCATATCGATGCACATACCGTTTCTTATATCAGCAGTTGTTGCCATAAATATTGTCTATTATAAATTCAAATATAATTAATTGTATTTTAGTGCAAAAGTAGCTATAACATCCGTATAAAACAAATGCTTAAACTGTTACACAACGTTCATTCCATCCAACACCATCTTCACAATAAAAAGAACGAAAATCACCCACATTGTAACTGAAATATGCTTCCATTTACCACTTAGTGCTTTCATAAATACAAATGACAACATTCCAAATACAATACCTTGTGCAATACTAAATGCAAATGGCATCATGACCATTGTTAAGAAAGCAGGAAGAGCCTCTGTCATATCTGCGAAGTTAATCTTCACAACAGAAGTAATCATAAATAAACCTACCAAAATTAATGCAGGAGCGGTAGCAGATGCGGGAACCATAAGAAATAGCGGTGCTAAAAACAACGCAAGAGCAAACATAGTAGCAGTTGATAAAGCTGTTAAACCTGTTTTACCACCTACTGCCACACCCGAAGCACTCTCAACGTATGAAGTAACTGTGCTTGTTCCTAACATAGCACCAAAGGTTGTTCCAAGTGCATCAGCAAATAGTGCCTTTTTTATCTGGGGAAAGCTTCCATCCTTATCGGTAATACCAATTTTAGCTGCAACACCTAAAAGAGTACCAATTGTATCAAACAAGTTAACGAATAGGAAAGTAAATACCACTATCAACATATCAAAAGTGAATATATGCTCCCATTGAAATTTCATAAAAACAGGAGATATATCCGGTGGCAAAGCTACTAAACTACCCTGTGGTAAATCTACTAAGCCAAGTATGACTGCAAAAATAGTTGCAGACCCAATACCTATAAGAAAAGCACCATGAATTTTTTTATAATACAATACTGCAGTAGTTATCAACCCAAGCAGAGCAACCCAAACGTGAGGGTTTGACATTTGTCCAAGCGTAACCATTGTATTTTCATCCTTTACAATCAAACCTGCATTCTGCAGACCAAGTAAAGTGATAAAAAGGCCAATACCCACCGGAATAGCATATTTTATAGTGCTTGGGATACTCTTAACAATAAGCTCTCTAACATTAAAGAAAGTAAGTATAACAAATATTATACCTTGAATAAAAACAGCAGTAAGTGCCATCTCCCAGCTATAGCCCAAACCAAGCACAACTGAAAAAGCAAAGAATGAGTTCAAGCCCATTCCAGGTGCCTGCGCAATAGGCAGATTAGGTATAAACGCCATAAATAGTGTACCAAATATTGCTGCAATAGCTGTAGCAGTAAACAGTGCGCCCCTATCCATACCTGTTGCGCTAAGAATATTTGGATTAACTACAAGAATATACGACATAGTGAGGAAAGTAATAATCCCTGCTACAATCTCAGTTTTTACTGTCGTTCTGTGCTTCGTTAATTTGAAAATCTTTTCAAGCATATCACTATGAAATTAAATAGTTAGAAATTCCACTTTGTAGCAAGTGTTGGTATCGCGTAAAACTTACTCTCAGCAAACTTATTTACGAAATTATAGCTAAGCTCAACCTCGCTGCCGATTGCAAAATTTGGAGTTATATTATACCAAATCTGAGGCTCACTTAATAATATAAGCTTTTTACCATCAGCCTCCGGTCCATCTGTAAAAGATGCATCTTCTGTCCAAAGATCCATAAAACCACCCAAAGACAATTTACCGTCGGCAAAAGAAGCATTCCAGGTTACTGTCCACTGGGCATCATGACTAATATCATTAAATGCATTTAATTTATATGCCACATAACTATTCATAAAAAATGAACCTAACTTAAAAGGATATCCAAAACCACCCATATAAGCGCTTGGAATTGAAAAGCCATCGGGTGAAAATTTCCCTTCTCCGGGATCTGCACTACCTCTAAACAGACCGAGACCACCATTATACTCAATATGTGGTAGTAGAGGAAAATCACCAATCTTAAACTCTCTTGCTATCTCTGTATATGCAAGACCCGGATTTCTTTTATCAAAATTAAAATCAACATCTACAAACATGAAAGTATTACCCCATTTGTCAGGTTTATACATTTCGAATGTTGCAGTCAAATAATTAATTTGCGAACCACTCGATTCTCCATACAACGAATTCCTCGGATCAAAATGCAACTGAAGGTTTTGAGCCTTTAAAGTTGTGCTCACAGCACATAAAGCAGCTAAAAAGAAAAGAATTTTACGTGACATAAAACTTAATTTGAAGATTTGTTAATGAATTAAACGGCAAAAGTATTAAAATATTGGAAAACTTTTGCACTTTATCACATACTATTTCTCTTTTTCATCTAATTTGAAGCACATATCACTAAAATTTGTATTTTTGTCACTATAAAAAGCACAACAACAATGAATGATATAAAGGGAGATAATCTTGTTATTTATAACACTATTAGTAGAAATAAAGAAAAGTTCACACCACTTCACCCACCCATGGTTGGCATGTACGTATGTGGCCCAACTGTGTACAGTGACGTTCACTTAGGCAACTGTCGCACTTTTATATCCTTCGACTTAATATACAGATATCTGCTACATTTAGGATATAAAGTTAGATATGTAAGAAACATTACCGATGCAGGGCACCTCGAGGGTGATAGTGACGAAGGTGATGATAAATTTGCCAAAAGAGCAAAACTTGAACAGCTCGAACCAATGGAGATAGTACAAAAGTACACTATAGGATTTCACGAAGTACTATCGCAATTCAACACACTCCCCCCCAGCATTGAACCCACTGCCACCGGACATATCATAGAACAGATCGAAATGATTACTCAAATCATTGAATCCGGATATGCATACGAAGTAAATGGCAGTGTTTATTTTGATGTAGAAAAATATAGTCGCGAGCATAACTACGGAATACTAACCAATCGCAAACTCGAAGACCTGCTAGAGGGAACCCGCGAACTTAGCGGACAGCATGAAAAAAAGGGGCGACTCGATTTTGCTCTATGGATTGCAGCAAAACCCGAAACACTTATGCAGTGGTCTTCACCATGGGGAAAGGGATTCCCCGGTTGGCATATAGAGTGCTCTGCCATGAGCACTAAATATCTCGGCACCAAATTTGACATTCATGGTGGGGGAATGGACTTGCAGGCAACGCATCACACAAATGAAATTGCACAATCCGAGGCATGCAACCAAGAGGCACCGGCAAAGTATTGGATGCACACAAACATGCTCACAGTAAACGGGGTGCGCATGTCAAAAACGGCAGGTAACGGATTCCTGCCAAGCGAACTGTTCACAGGCAACCACCCTATGCTCGAAAGAGGCTATTCGCCAATGACAGTACGTTTCTTCATGCTGCAATCGCATTACAGAAACACTCTCGACTTCTCAAACGAAGCACTTCAGGCAGCAGAAAAGGGCTATAAAAAACTGATGGAGAGTATGTCAACTCTAGAAAAAATTCAACCATCAGAACAATCTACAGTAAATATCAATGCACTTGAAAGAAGTTTCTACGATGCAATGAATGATGATTTCAGCAGTCCTGTATTAATTGCCAACCTATTTGAAGCTGTCAGATTGATTAACTCCTGTTATGATAAGTCGGACACCATTAACAGCGAAGATCTAAGCAAGCTCAATGAGATAATGAAAAGCTTCGTCTTTGATATCCTTGGGCTGACAGATGAGACCAAAAACATCTCAGGTAGCGAAGTAATAGAAGGTCTAATGAACCTCATTATCGACATACGAAGAACTGTTCGTGAGAACAAAGACTGGGAAACATCAGATAAAATTCGCGATGAACTAAAAGCTGCCGGCGTTCAAATAAAAGACACCAAATCAGGCACCGAATGGAGAATCTAAACAAACGAGTTACCTTTGCCTCTAAATTAGGAGTAGTTGCTGCAGCAGCAGGTTCGGCAGTAGGATTAGGAAACATATGGCGTTTCCCAAGTCAAGCAGCAGATGGCGGAGGTGCAATCTTTATTTTCGTATATATTGCCTGCATACTATTCTTCGGAATACCGGTAATGATGAGCGAATTTATCATTGGAAGATCGGCAAGAGCAAATACTGCAGGTGCATTTCGCGTACTTGCTCCCGGCACACCCTGGAAGTGGGTTGGAAGAGTTGGAGTACTCACAGGCTTTGTAATCATGGGGTTTTATATGGTGGTATGTGGATGGACATTAATCTACTTTTCTCAATCACTCACCGGTAATCTTCTTACGGTTGGTGACTTCAATGCACATTTCAACAATTTACTCAACAACCCATTAAAGCAGGTTGTATGGATGATAATTTTCACCCTTCTCACTGCATACTTCATTCTCTCCGGTGTTCGTAAAGGGATTGAGAAATCAGCAAAAATATTTATGCCTATGCTTTTTCTGCTACTCATTATACTTGCAGTAAGAGCGGTTACACTCCCAAATGCGTCATCCGGACTTGAGTTTCTTTTCAAACCTGATTTAAATGATGTAAAGCCAACTCTTTTTCTTGATGCAATGGGTCAAGCCTTCTTCTCTCTTTCAATTGGAATGGGTTGTCTTATCACATACGGATCTTATTTCAACAAAAGTGTCAACTTACCCAAAACAGCAGTACAGGTATCTGTTCTCGACTCACTTGTGGCAACTATTGCAGGTATAATTATATTTCCTGCAGCATTTGCACTCACCTCTAACCCGTCAACTATAGTTGATGAGCTGGTAACGGGGGGACCCGGACTACTATTCATAACCCTTCCTGAACTATTCATACAAATGCCCGGATCTGCAGTTTGGTCAACTCTGTTTTTCTGTCTTCTGGCACTTTCTGCTCTCACTTCCACTATCTCACTAATGGAAGTAGTAACAGTTTATATATATGAAGAGTATCGTATTTCACGTAAAAAAAGTACGCTTATTGTTACAGTAGGTGTAATAATACTTGGCATTATCTCATCATACTCATCAAGTTTCTTTAACCTTTTAGATGTGAGCTCTGCAAAATACATGTTGCCTGCAGGTGGCTTATTTATAAGTCTTTTTGTGGGATGGTTCCTTGATAAAAGAATTACAACAGCTCAACTAACTAACGATGGCAAGCTCAAATTTGGCTTAAGATTTATCAAAACATACATTTTCCTGCTTCGCTACATTGCTCCTGCTGCAATTCTATCAATTTTCATTTATGGCATAATTGGATGATACTTTTACACTTTTAATTTCAAGATCTTAATTAATTAAATGAACATAAACAAAGTAAAAGTAAACTTAATAGCATCGGCATAACATTTAAAATTGTATTTTTGTGTAAAATTCACTTGTTAAGATGCAACTTAAATATATAATTTCACCTCCGGAAATAGTGCGAACAACTGTTCAGCTTCCGGCATCCAAAAGTATTAGCAACAGAGCACTCATTCTAAATGCTCTTTCGCTTAGCTCAAAACCAATAAAAAACTTGTCTGATTGCGAAGACACTCAAGTAATCATAGATGCATTCAATTCAGATTCAAATCAGTTTGATGTAAAAGGAGCAGGCACAGCTATGCGTTTCCTCACAGCCTTTCTTGCAGGCATGCAGGGTGAGTGGATTATAAAAGGATCAAAAAGAATGCATGAGCGACCAATCCACCCACTCGTGGAAACTCTCATAGCATTGGGAGCTAATATTGAATATCTGGAAAAAGAAGGGTTTCCTCCGTTAAAAATTCAAGGTAAAAAACTTAAGGGTGGAGAGGTTTATCTGTCGGGCAACATAAGTTCACAATTTATTTCAGCTCTCTTGATGATAGCTCCATTAATGGAGAACGGACTAACAATGCATATCGAAAAAGAGATTGTTTCAAAGCCATACATAGACCTTACCCTCGCTCTTATGAAACAATGTGGTGTAAAAGCTAAATGGAAAGGGAACACTATCACTGTTACACCTCAAAAATATATTGCAGAAGAGTTCGTGGTTGAAGCCGATTGGTCTGCTGCATCATATTGGTACGAGATTGCATCACTTATACCCGGTTCAGAA
>DATGMV010000348.1:0-7973 GCA_035307185.1 Fermentimonas sp.
CTATTCGGAAAACTCGTAGAAATACTGTTTAATTTGCAAACACAAAGTCCAACTGTCTTCTTTCCAGATTAGCCTTCGCTACTTCAATAGTCACTGGCTGCCCTAATCTATACTCCCTTCTGGTTCTACGTCCTACAAGTCTGTAATTCTTCTCATCTAACTCATAAAAATCGTCATCCAACTCTCTGATAGGGATCATACCTTCACATTTATTTTCATTTATTTCTATATAAATACCCCATTCAGTAACACCGGATATTACACCGTCATAAGTCTTACCAAGCTTATCAGACATAAACTCCACCTGTTTATATTTTATTGAATCGCGTTCTGCATTAGCAGCAATCTGTTCCATATCTGAGCAATGCTTACAATCATCTTCTAATGGTGAATGATCTACACTCTTCCCTCCATCAAGATATCTTTCGAGGAGTCGGTGCACCATCATATCAGGATATCTGCGAATTGGAGAAGTAAAGTGAGTGTAATAATCGAATGCAAGTCCATAGTGCCCTACATTTTTTGTAGAATAAATTGCCTTAGACATAGTACGAATTGCAATTGTTTCTATCAAATTTTCCTCTGGTCTTCCCTGAACTTTATCTAATATCGAGTTCAAACTCTTTGCCACATCCGTTTTCGTACCTGTAGTTTTCATTTTATGCCCAAATCTGAGAATAAATGAGTTAAAGTTATCCAACTTTTCAGGATCGGGAACATCATGAATACGATATACAAATGATTTTGCCTTCTTACCTTTGGGAACATCTCCAATTAATTCTGCAACAGTGCGGTTTGCAAGAAGCATAAACTCCTCAATCAGATGATTAGCCTCCTTCCCTTCTACAAAGTATACCCCAAGAGGTTTACCCCTTTCATCAAGATTAAATTTCACTTCATAACGATCGAAATTGATAGCCCCATTAGCAAATCTTTTCTCTCTTAATTGTTTTGCAAGAGAATTCAAAACAAGAATTTCCTTAGAAAAATCTCCCTTTCCGGTATCAATAATAGTTTGTGCATCCTCATAAGCTAATCGGCTATCAGACTTAATAATGGTTCTTGCAACACGAAAATCCTTAACCTCAGCCTTCTCGTTCATGTTGAAGATTACAGAAAAGCATAGCTTCTCTTCTTTAGGGCGCAGGGAGCAGATATAATTACTTAATCGCTCAGGCAACATAGGAATTGTACGGTCGACTAAATAAATTGAAGTGGCCCGATTTTCAGCCTCTTTATCAATCAAATCACCCTGTTTTACATAATGTGTAACATCTGCAATATGAACACCTACCTCCCATAAGTTTGGTGAAATCTGCCGGAATGAAAATGCATCGTCAAAATCCTTCGCATCTTTAGGGTCTATTGTAAAAGTAAAAACATCTCTAAAATCTTCGCGTTTAGCAATCTCCTTCTCATCTATGGCATCAGGAATTAACTCAGCAAATTTATTTACCTCTTCCGGATAACTATAAGGAAGATCATATTGAGCAAGGATAGCATGCATTTCTGTATCATTCTCACCAGGTTTTCCAAGTACATTAATAACCTTTCCAACAGGATTATTAGCTTTTGCCGGCCACTCAACAATTTCGACAACTACCTTATCGCCATTCCTTGCTCCCATTAGATCTTCTTTAGGTATAAAAATATCGTTAGATAGGTACTTACTGTCCATTACCAGAAAGGCAAAATGTTTTTGCACCTCAAGAATACCTACAAAACGAGATTGAGTATGTTCTAATATCTCAACTACAACACCTTCTGTTTCTGCTCTTTTCCTTTTCGCAAGCAACTGTACCCTAACCCTGTCGCCATTCATTGCATGCTTACTGTTTCGTTCCGGGATGTAAATAATATTACCATCATCATCCGGAACAAAAAAGTTCTTCCCGTTGCTCCTTCTTTCAAAACGACCTTCGAGTAGAAGTCCACGGTTGTTAATTCTATATCTCCCACGCGAAGACTCAAGCAATATTTCTTCATCACGAAGCTTATCGAGTACTTTTATAAGCACTCTTCTACCCTCTTCCCCACGAACATCAAGTGCAGCACCAATTTGTTTATAGTTATACTGTTTATCTTTATTCTCATTAAGGAAATCTGTAACTGCTACGGTTAAATCTTTTTTCTTTGGTTTAGTCGAAGGTACCGACTGGCTATCTTTTTTACTCATAAAATATAATTCTTTTAACTCATCATTGTTACTAAAACAAACGAAACGTACATTTAGTTATGCAAAGTAATAAAAATATTGATCGAAAACGACTAATAGTAAAGCTCAATTTTAGTACAAACATAATTTTCAATTTATGAAGTTATAGTTATTTTTGTATCAATATATTTCTAAAGATGAAAAGAAAGAGAGTACTTATTACAGGAGCCAGTGGATTCATCGGTAGTACTGCTGTAGACAAAGCACTTGAATTAGGCTACGAAACTTGGGCAGGAATAAGAAACAGCAGTAATCTTGAATACCTTAAAGACAAACGCTTACATTTTATTGATCTCACTTACAACAACAGTGAGCAACTAAAAAATCAATTAAAAGAATTAATAGATCTTCACGGCAAATTCCATTATATAATCCACATTGCAGGTCTAACCAAAGCCCGAAAATTAAAAGATTTTGAAACAGTTAACTATCAACACACTCGCAATTTGGTGGAATGTTTGATCGAAATAGATGCCACACCCGACACATTTGTATTAATGAGTTCTCTTAGTGTTATGGGTACAGGTGATGAAAAATATTATACACCTATTAAAGCCACAGACACACCTAACCCTGAAACAGCATATGGATTAAGCAAATTAAAAGCAGAATACTGGTTAAAAAGCTTATCCAACTTTCCATATTTAATAATTCGACCAACCGGAGTTTATGGTCCGCGCGACAAGGATTATTTCATTCTCATAAAAGCCGTAAAAAATGGACTTGATGTAGGAGCAGGCTCTAAAAAGCAAATTCTCACATTCATTTACAGTGAGGATTTAGTGGACATTATATTTAAATTAATAGAAAAAGGAATAACAAGAAAAGAGTATATCGTATCAGATGGAGACAGTTACACAGACAGTGAGTTTAATAAGATAGTTCAAAATGCAATAAATAGAAAAACTGTCATTCGCATCAGAATACCCCTCTTCCTTGTAAAACCTGCAGCATTTATAAGTGAGAAGCTTGCAACATTATTTGGAAAAATATCAACTTTTAATAGCGACAAATACAAAATAATGAAACAGCGCAACTGGGCCTGCGATATAACGCCACTTATAGAGGATATCAATTTTGCTCCTAAATACCGCCTAAAAGATGGTGTAGTTAAAACTATAAGCTGGTACAAAGAAAATGGCTGGCTTTGAGAACTCAAGCATTTATTGTACTTTTGTTTCAAAATATTTGAGAATTACTAAGATAGAATATTCTTATGAAGATAGCACTAATTGGTTACGGTAAAATGGGGCACGAAATTGAAAAAATCGCCCTTGAGAGAGGACACGAGGTAGTATGTATAATTGATATAAACGAAGATAGCAAATTCTACTCAACTGAATTTAAAAGTGCTGATGTAGCAATTGAGTTCACAACTCCTAAAAGTGCTATAAATAATTACAGAAAAGCTTTTGAGGCTAATGTACCTGTAGTATCCGGCACAACTGGATGGCTTGAACATTTGGAAGAAATAAAGAGCGAATGCAGCAAAAATGGCAAAACTTTTTTTTATGCTTCAAATTTCAGTCTTGGAGTAAACCTATTTTTCGCCCTTAACAAATACCTTTCAAAACTTATGAATAACTTCCCCAACTATAACGTGGAAATGGAAGAGACCCATCATATACATAAGTTAGATGCTCCAAGCGGTACAGCAATAACGCTTGTTGAGGAGATTTTAACTAATATTGAAAGGAAAAAGAGCTGGGCATTAGATAAAGATTTAAATAACACTCAAGCAAAAACAGATTCCGATATTATAAGAATTAAAGATTATCGTGAAGGAGAAGTACCGGGAATTCACTCTATAGTATATGAATCCGAAGTAGATAGTATAAAAATCACTCACGATGCAAAAAGTCGCAAGGGATTCGCTCAGGGAGCGGTACTTGCAGCAGAATTCACTAAAGGCAAAAAGGGTTTTTTGTGCATGCAAGACATGCTTGGCTATATGTAACAGTTAGTTCTAACAAAATATAAATATGACAATTAAAGAACGCTTAAATCGGGCATCAAAAAGACAGTGGTTTTGGTTTGCCTTATGGACTGTATTAACAATCCTTTTCTCAATCTGGTCACAATCAACTTTGGTACTACTACTAATAATACTTCTTTTTGACATTTACATAACAAAGTTTGTACCTTGGGGATTTTGGAAAAGCTCTAAAAACAGTGTATTCCGTAAAACTATGGAATGGGTTGATGCAATTATATTTGCACTAATAGCTGTATACTTCATAAACACATTTTTCTTTCAGAACTATCAAATACCCACCTCTTCACTTGAGAAATCGTTACTCGTAGGGGATTTCCTGGCAGTAAGTAAACTCAGTTATGGTCCAAGATCACCAATCACTCCACTATCTTTCCCACTTGCACAGCATACAATGCCTGTAACAGGAGGTAAATCCTATATTGAAAAGCCTCAGTGGAAATACAAAAGACTAAAGGGATTTGGTGAAGTAGAAAGGAACGACATAGTAGTCTTTAATTTCCCCGTTGGCGACACTGTAGCACTTAATCAACAGGGTGTTGATTTTTATACATTAGCTAAACATCATCCAAACGGCAGTTTGGGAGTACATAATGATGTGCGAAATTATGGTAAAATTGTTTACAGACCCGTTGACAGACGAGAAAACTATGTAAAGCGTTGTATAGGCTTACCAGGTGAAACTCTTCAGATGAAAAACGACTCTGTATTCATTGATGGTATATATTTGCCTAACCCAAAGCATTCGCAACACAACTATATGATACATACAGATGGTACTCAGATTGCTGCAGAAGTGTTTAGTGATATGGGAATTAATAAATCCGATTATATCACAAACAATGAATACGGACAGTTAGTTCCAAGATCGCAAGACCTAACAGGTGTAGATAGCTTGAGCTTAGCGATGTTTAATCTGAAATCAAGAGATGGAAACAACGGTCGACTCTATTTTAGTATTCCTATGACAGAACAAATGATTGCCGAAATGAAGGCGAAACCATTTGTTTGGGATATCATTAAAGAACAGGAGTTACCGGGTACAAGCTACTATTTTCCTCTTGATTACGATTCAAACTGGACTCGAGACACTTATGGTCCACTCTGGATTCCGGAGAAAGGTGCTACAATTACATTCGATACTGATATCGAATACAAAGTTGCAACTTATGAGAGATGCATCAAGAATTACGAAGGCAACGACTTTGAATATCGCAACGGTAAAGTTTATATAAATGGTGCTCAAGCTGACTATTACACGTTTAAGTTCAACTACTACTTTATGATGGGAGATAATCGTCATAACTCAGCCGACTCTCGCAGCTGGGGTTTTGTACCCGAAGATCATATCGTAGGAAAACCTATGCTTATCTGGTTATCACTTGAAAAAGATAAGGATTGGTTCAAGGGTAGAATACGATGGAACAGACTTTTCCGCAGTGCGAAAATACCTGCATGATACTTTCATCTTTATATCTTGCGCCCATAGAGTATTATTCAGCACTATTCAACAGCAAGTTTGCTATGATAGAAATCAATGAAAACTATCAGAAGCAATCTTACCGTAATAGATGTATTATTGCCGGAGCAAACGGTCCACTTTCACTTAGTATACCAATACAAAAGCCATACAAAGCAAAGTGCAAAATGAAAGATATACGTATTGCCGATCATGGAAGTTGGCAGCATCTACATTGGAATGCAATTATATCTGCATATAGCTCTACACCTTTTTTTCAATATTACGAAGATGATTTCCGCCCATTCTATGAAAGAAAGGTGAATTTTCTACACGACTTTAATGAAGAACTGCGAATATTGATATGCAATTTAATTGATATCGAATGTAATGCAGAACAAACAGTAGAATACATCGAAGAAAACGACAAACGATTTATAGATCTTAGAGAAAAGATTCATCCTAAGAGAAAGACAAACTTTAAAACAGCGCCCTATTATCAGGTGTTTGCAAAAAAGTATGGATTCTTGAATAATCTTAGCATAATAGACCTACTTTTCAATATGGGAAATGAAACAAGGCTGTTTCTAAGACATTAACAATTTTATATATCTTTGCAAGAAACAAAAGCTTATTACATAAATTATGAACAACAAGAGAAGAGTGCGTTTTGCTCCAAGTCCAACCGGACCATTACATATAGGTGGCGTACGTACTGCATTATACAACTACCTTTATGCTAAACAACAAGGTGGTGATTTCATACTGAGAATCGAAGACACAGACTCCTCAAGGTTTGTTCGTGGTGCTGAACAATATATTCAGGAAACTTTTAACTGGCTCGGACTTGAATTTGATGAAAGCCCTACTAAAGGCGGCAATTACGGTCCTTATAAACAATCGGAGCGCAAAAACATCTACAAAAAGTATGTTGATCAACTTCTTCGAGACAAAAAGGCATATATTGCTTTCGATACTCCCGATGAATTAGATAAAAAGAGGACCGAAGTTGCAAACTTCCAATATGATGCATCAACAAGAAATGATATGAGAAACTCTCTCACAATTTCTGAAGAAGAGACTCAATCACTTATTGAAAGTGGAAATCAATATGTTGTACGAATAAAAGTGGAACCGGGTCAAGACATAACTGTAGATGATATGATAAGAGGAGAAGTTGTGATTAACTCTTCAATTCTCGACGATAAAGTCATTTTCAAATCTACAGATAATCTACCTACTTATCACCTTGCAAACATAGTCGACGACTACCTAATGGAAATTACTCACGTTATTAGAGGAGAAGAATGGTTGCCTTCAGCGCCACTGCATGTATGGCTATACAGATGCTTGGGTTGGGAAGACAGAATGCCACAATTTGCACACCTCCCTCTACTATTAAAACCAGATGGAAAAGGTAAGCTCAGCAAACGTGATGGAGATCGCCTCGGCTTTCCAGTATTTCCACTTGAGTGGACAGACCCTGAATCGGGTGAAACTTCATCAGGTTACCGCGAATCGGGTTACCTTCCCGATGCAGTTATAAACTTTCTTGCATTTTTAGGTTGGAATCCGGGCACAGAACAAGAAATATTCTCACTACAAGAACTTGTAGATGCGTTCTCTTTTGAAAGATGTAGTAAGAGTGGAGCAAAATTTGATTTGGAAAAAGCAAGATGGTATAACCATCAATATATCCTTAATATGAGTGATGATCATATCGCTAAACTTTTCGAACCAATTCTTAAAGAGAAGGGAATAAATGCTCCGCACGATAAGGTGGTAAGTGTTGTTTCGCTATTAAAAGAACGCGTTCACTTTGTTGAAGAGTTGTGGGATCAATCATCATTTTTCTTTATTGCACCTGAGAGTTATGATGAGAAAACAGTGCGAAAACGCTGGAAACAGGAGACACCTGAACAAATGCAACAACTTTTGGCATTACTTAAAGAAACAGAAGACTTCTCATCTGAAAATTTGGAGAAAACGGTAAAGGATTGGATACAAAACAATCAGTTGCATATGGGCAATATAATGAACGCTTTCCGACTTTCGATTGTTGGAGAAAGTAAAGGACCGCATATGTTCCATATAACTGATATTATCGGTAAGGATGAGACCATAAAAAGGATGAAGCATGCCATCGAAATGCTTCCAAAAAGTGAATTTTAATTTTAAATTGTAATAAAATGGAGATTGATTTTGTAGTCACTTGGGTGGATATGGACGACCCAAATTGGAAAGCAGATTTCAAAAAATATTCAGGCAAAATTGATAACTCAAAAAACGAAGTTTCTGAAGCCCGT
>DATGMV010000349.1:0-2994 GCA_035307185.1 Fermentimonas sp.
AAGTCGGTTGGTGAGGTAATGTCAATTGGTCAGTCTTTTGAGGAGATTATTCAGAAAGGTTTGAGAATGATAGGGCAGGGCATGCATGGTTTTGTGGGTAACAGAGAGATTACATTTGATAATGTAGAGGAGTCTCTGTCTAAACCTACCGACCTGCGTATTTTTGCCATTGCAGATGCTTTTGAAAAGGGTTATAGTGTTGATCAGATTGAGGAATTAACTAAGATTGATCCGTGGTTCCTGAAAGCTTTAGAGAATATTTACAATTATTCTAAAGTAATAGCAGGATACGACAAAATAGAAGATTTGCCACTTGATGTTTTGAAAGAAGCTAAACGACTTGGTTTTTCTGATTTTCAGATTGCAAGGTTTGTTGAGAAGCCCGTGGGCAATATGGAGACTGAGCAGGTTAGAGTAAGGGAGCATAGAAAGAAACTTAATGTAACTCCGGTTATTCGTCGCATCTACACAGTTGCTTCAGATCATCCCGATAAAACAAACTATCTATACTTTACATATGGTTCAGATAAAGCACATAATCCGTATAAGGTGGAGGGTAAAGAAACCGTAATAGTGCTTGGCTCCGGTGCATATAGAATTGGCTCGTCGGTGGAGTTCGACTGGTGCTCGGTGAATGCTGTGCAAACGGCAAGGGACTTAGGGTATGAGTCGGTTATGATAAATTATAACCCCGAAACGGTGTCTACAGATTATGATATGTGCGATCGTCTGTATTTTGATGAACTCACATTTGAGCGTGTTTTGGATGTTATAGACATTGAGAATCCCAAAGGGGTGATTTTATCTGTTGGTGGACAAATTCCAAATAATATGGCAATGAAGCTTCACAGGCAGAATGTGCCTATTCTTGGAACATCTCCTGAATCTATAGATAGGGCAGAGAACCGCCATAAGTTTTCGGGAATGCTCGATGACTTGGGTATAGATCAACCTCGATGGAAAGAGGCCAGCAGTATAGAGGAGATTGATTCATTTATAAATGAGGTGGGATTCCCACTCTTAATTCGTCCTTCATACGTTCTTTCGGGTGCTGCAATGAATGTTTGTTACGACAGGGATCAGATGGAGACCTTTCTTAAGATGGCTGTAAATGTTTCTAAAGAGCATCCGGTTGTTGTTTCAAGCTTTATGCAAAATGCAAAGGAGATTGAGTTTGATGCTGTTGCAAGAGATGGAGAAGTAGTAGAGTATGCAATCTCTGAGCATGTGGAGTTTGCAGGTGTTCACTCTGGTGATGCCACATTGGTGTTCCCTGCTCAGAAGATATATTTTGAAACGATGCGCAGGGTTAAGAAAATCTCTAAACAGATTGCCAAAGAGCTTAAAATTAGCGGACCGTTTAATATTCAGTATCTTGCAAAGAACAACGAGATAAAAGTAATAGAGTGTAACTTACGTGCATCTCGTTCATTCCCTTTTGTTTCAAAAGTTCTGAAGCATAATTTCATTGAAACAGCTACTCGTGTGATGTTGAATGAGCCATATGTTAAACCTGACAGCTCGGTGTTTGATTTGGAGTATATAGGGGTTAAAGCATCGCAGTTTTCATTCTCGAGACTACAAAATGCCGACCCGGTGCTTGGTGTAGATATGTCTTCAACCGGTGAGGTAGGATGTATTGGAGATGATTTCTCTGAAGCGATACTAAAATCGATGTTATCTGTAGGATATAAAATTCCTGAAAAGGCAATATTAATATCTTCGGGTGAAATGAAATCTAAAGTGGACCTGTTAGATGCTTGCAAACTGTTGCATGCAAATGGTTATAAACTATATGCAAGTCACGGTACACAAAAGTTCCTCGAAGACAATGGTATCGCTGCAACCGATGTTAATTGGCCTGATGAGGATGGGGAGAACAACATACAGAAAATGATAACCAACAAGATGTTCGATCTTATTATAAATATCCCTAAAGATGTAACTCGCAGGGAGCTTACAAACGGCTATATCATTCGTAGAGGTGCTGTAGATTACAATATCCCACTAATAACCAATGCGCGTCTGGCAAGTGCTTTTATCACTGCCTTCTGCACATTGGATCCTGATGAGATTCATATTAAAAGCTGGAATGAATATTAGTAGGAAGTAATATTAATTATTTCTGATATAAGAATCTTTTGATACTGCGTTTGGGAGTTTTCTCAAACTCGGTATCCTGGATTCTGAAAGATGCAATTTTGCTATAGTTTGGGAGAGTCTTGTTTATATTATAAATTATATTTTTGAAAAACTCTTCCCATTTTTCTTCTTCAATACCTTCCTTCTCGAGATTATCTTTTTCCGGAACAATTAATGCAACTATTTTATTGCTTTCGCCAATTGCAAGCGATTCATCAATATAAGGAGAACCGTTGAGGCGCTCTTCTATATCTTCCGGATATATATTTTGTCCTGCAGGTCCTAATAACATATTCTTATTTCGTCCCTTTATATAGATATAATTATCTATATCCATTGTACCAAGATCGCCGGTTTTGAGCCATCCATCATTTGTGAAAATCTCTTTTGTAGCCTCTTCGTTCTTGTAGTAACCTAACATAACATTTGAACCTTTTACAAGAATTTCGCCAACAATATTATGTTGATCCTCAGAATCAATCTTAGCTTGCATTCTATCAACAACCTTTCCTGATGAACGTTTTCTGAATTGATCCCAATAAACATAAGAAATAAGCGGTCCGCATTCAGTCATACCATATCCTATAGTAAATGGAAACTTAACTTTCTTCAGGAAGTTTTCTACATCTGAGTTTAAAGCAGCTCCACCAATTACAACTTCTACAAGGTTACCTCCAAAGAAATCGATCATTGATTTACGTACTTTTCTGTAAACAACTTTATTTATTAAAGGTATTTTTGTGAGGGTTGCAGCCGCTCCTTCATTTAGTTTAGGCAAAACTACATTATTCACAATCTTTTCTAAAATGAGTGGAACTGCAAGCACAAGTTTTGGTTTAGTTACTTCAAAAG
>DATGMV010000350.1:0-3481 GCA_035307185.1 Fermentimonas sp.
TCGCAGCGCGGCATCATCAAGGGCTACGGTGCCGTCAAACAGGAAGAATAAAATAAGATCTGCATAATAAGAAAAGGGAGGCCGGACTTACAGTCGGCCTCCCTTTATTATATTCACAGCCTGCTTGCAAAGAAAGCAGAAAACCAGCTTTGCGAAAAACCTATTCTAAAGCAAGTACCAGCTTGTGGCTTTTGGTTACATTTCCTTTGTCATCGACAACCTCAACATACCACTCCCACGAACCACCTGGGAGGTCGATCAGTATTTGGGGATTTACAATGCCCTCAACTTTATGAGCATTAGCCTGATTGTCACCCAGTGGATCAATACACAAAGTATAAGTTACATTATCAGCAGGTTCTGAGGCTGTCCAGGAAAAGAAAACGGAATAAGCATTGCCGTCAGATGCAAAACTCATTACTTCCGGTATATTTAATTTTGCGGCAGTGGGTCCAACAATTTCTATAGGGTCAATGACGGTACTGAAATTCCAAATATCTCCAAACACCTCTTCTTCTCCATCACTTGCCATCACTTGCCAAAAATAAGTTGTATTAGCTTCTAATGGCGTCCTAAATGTATAAGAGTGTAATAATATTTTTGATGCAATCACAGATAGGGTTCCTTCTGTTTTTCCCATCATCAAAGTATATTCTATGCTGTTATTATCAGCATCAGTTGACGGATTCCATATAAGTGTTGGCATTAGCTCAACACAAGCATGACTGTCACCGTAATAATAGGAAGGTGCAGTAGGAGGAGTGTTGTCATCTTTACAACTAAAAGTGACAACACTCAACACAAGAATTGTTATAAATATTATATTGACCTTCATCTCTTCCAGTATTATTGATTAATAAAAAGTTTCACAGTCTCATTGAATCCAGCATTGTTTACAACGTTTAACAAGTAGCTGCCTTCAACTAATGAGGAAACATCGATTGAAATGAGTTCGCCTTCTGTGCTAATTGTTTTTGTAAAAACCTCTCCCCCTTGAAGTGAATAGATCGTAAGACCATAATCTCCTCCCCATATCTCAACTGGCAAAGCAATTTTAAGTATTCCATTGGTCACAGGGTTTTGATAAACAATTAAACCAGAAACAGAGAAAGTTAGAATATTGTCCGCGGAACAATGATTTGCATCAATAATAGTTGCTGTATAGGAACCAGATTTAAGTTTTGCCGTTTCTAAATACCCAGTTTCAGTAATGTAATGCATGTCATTAATAAATACCTGGTAAGGAGCTACTCCCCCTTCAATGGAAAATCTGGCTTTTGAACCATCAACTAAAACACGACTACTCATTGGTTCTGCAGATGGAATTGTAATTGTATGCTCAGAGACCACATCGTCCTCAAGAGTAAGGACCAGATTGTAAGTACCACTCGCTAAATTTGAAATGGTAAGTGTTTTATTAGGTTTTATTGTATAGGATGCGTCCCTTTCAAATATAAAGCAGGCAATATTCTGAGTTGCGGTTGAGGATACTTCAAGATAACCATTCTCTCTACTCGCACAATCGGGTGAATACCCTTTAATTGTAGCTGTAACATCGGCTATCCATTGTGCATAAAGTGAAAGATTTCTGGCTGGCATAGTTAGGGTATTTCCCGCATTGTAAAGACTCCCACTACCATCCTTTTTGGTATTCCAACCGATAAACCGATAATCGGCTTTACTCGTGTTGCCTTCATCAGACAAAACAAACACACTGTCTTGAACCATAAAACGTCGCGAAGTAGAATACCCTGATGGGGAAGCACTCCAATGATAATAAGATAATACATAACCGTTATCCAGCACCGCGGTTAACCGATCACCATTATAAGCAATACTCTCACCTTCTAAAACAATTCTTCCACTGCATTTAAAAGCTGAAAAATCAGGATGACCATGCAGAGGCAGGATAATGCTGTCTAAATAATAACCAAAAGCATAAGTGTCAACTGAACGAAGTTGACTTGGTTCTTGAAATACGACACTTGATAGATTATTGTAATCAAACGCCTCATAACCAATAACTTCAACACTTCCAGGAATTATGACATTTACCAAATCATTATTTTCAAATGCAAATCTCCCTATTGATGTCACCTGTTTAGGTATAACCAAATCTGATAAGAAATTGGAAGCGAACTGTCTTTCCCCAATTGTTTTTAAAGTTGCGGGTAAAACCAAAGAAGTAATTCCTTTACCTTCAAATATTCCTTTAGTCATTCCCAGAAGGTCATACCAAATGCCATCTATACCCACAACCTCCTGACCATCAAGAATTTCAGGAATGATTATGCTCTTGTTACTAAAATCATACGAGCATGACTTAATAACTCCATTAGATACTCTAACATCATCGTCAATGAGCGTATAAGGCGAAGAATACAAATAGTACGAGCTTGTTAAGTCTGTGATTATATCGCCAGCGAAAAAGTTAGTCTTGTTGCTTCTGTACCCTATAAAATCCGGATGAGAGTTTGTTGGAAGGGTTATCCCTGAAAGCAAATCATTTCCGGCAAAAGCATAACTATGAAGCATGAAGATTTGACTTGGCTCTTCAAAAACAACACTTTTGAGATTGTTCGAAAAAAATGCCCTACTCTCTATTTGCTTTACACCCGCAGGAATATTAAGACTTTCAATCTTATTAGATTCAAAAGCACGGGTGCCAATAAAATCTACGCCATTTCCAATTGACAAACTAACCAAATCATTCCCGGCAAAAGCAAGCAAACCTATATATGTCACATTATCGGGAATGGTTACTTCTTTTAAGCGATTATCTTCAAATACAGAAATACCAATGCTTGTAATACTATTGGGAATCGCAATTCCTGTTAAGAGGTTACGACTAAATGCATAGCTTCCAATGGTTGTGACACTATTCGGAATAGAAACACTTGATATTAAATTGTTGTCAAATGCGTACGAGCCAATCTCTTTCAAAGTGTTTGGAAGTTCAACTGAACTTATCCTTTTCCCACTAAAAACGCCATCACTTGAAGTCAACTCTGCGTAAGAAATTCCCAAAACAGTTTTACCATCTAACACCTCAGGAATAATAATATCTGTTATTTCAAAGTTGTAAGAACAAGATTGAATGAAACCATTTTCATCAACAACCACATCATCGTCGGTAAGTGTGTAAGACTGTCCTTTAAGGACAATCGTACTAAAACTCAGGATTAGAAGTAAGGCAAGTTTCTTCATAATTAGGGATTATAATTATTCACATTTTAGGTCCATGCTTGTGCTACATCGACAAAAAAAGCATTTTGAATCAACCTTTCATTAAAAAAAGAATCACAACAGATTAATCCTTGGTCGCCTTTATATACATCATCTTACTCATCGGCACCAAGACTGTTGGGGTCGTTGGCGTCCAGCGGATGGGCCTGCAATTCGGCATTCATCTTCCGGCTGTTGTACACATCGATGGCGGTGTAAATGGCCGAGAGCAGGGATTGCGGATCGGCCTGATCCT
>DATGMV010000351.1:0-7454 GCA_035307185.1 Fermentimonas sp.
AAATCGATTTTATTCAAGCTAAAGCTTCTTTTGCACTTTACTCAGGTGGTATTAAGCCACCAATGGAAAACAGACAGATGATAGATTGGGTAAATGCTGTGCATCCACTGCTGGATATTGCTTTGAAAAAACAGAACAGGAAACTTGTTCCGCTCGATATTACTCTGCAGGACGATAAGAGGATATTAGTTATATCAGGACCCAATGCAGGAGGAAAGTCGGTATGTCTTAAAACAATTGGACTACTACAGTATATGGTTCAATGTGGTTTATTGATACCATTAAAGGAGAATTCTACAGTTGGAGTTTTTGAAGATATTTTTATAGATATTGGTGACGAGCAGTCAATTGAAAACGACCTGTCGACATATAGCTCTCACTTAATGAATATGAAATACTTTGAAAAGTGGTGCAGTGATAAGTCGTTGTTGCTTATTGATGAATTTGGCAGTGGCACGGAACCTCAAATAGGGGCAGCGATAGCAGAAGCCCTATTAGGACGATTTAATAGTCGAAAATCATTTGGCTTAATTACAACACACTATCAGAACCTTAAACACTTTGCAAATGAAAACGAAGGTGTGATAAATGGTGCAATGCTATACGATAGGCATGAAATGAAACCCCTTTTTCAGCTATCGATTGGTAATCCGGGAAGCTCCTTTGCTGTAGAGATTGCAAGAAATATTGGATTGCCAGATTATGTTATAGCAGATGCGTCCGAAATAGTGGGTAGCGATTATATCAATATGGATAAGTATTTGCAGGATATATCGCGTGATAAACGTTATTGGGAGCGTAAGCGTGATGAGATAAGACGAGAGAAAAAGCGACTCGATGGAGTTACTTCAAAATATGAGAGTGAGCTTGAAGATATTAATAAACAAAAGAAAGAGATTCTTGCAGATGCAAAAAAACAGGCAGAGCAAATGCTTGCAGAGAGTAATGCATTAATTGAAAATACTGTAAGGCAAATTAAAGAAGCTGAAGCTGACAAAGAAAAGACTAAGCAAGCCAGACAGAAACTTGATAATTTCAAGAGAAAGGTTGAATCAACTAATATAGATGATGGAGTTCCGTCAAATAAAGAAGGTACTAAAAGAAGCCTGAAAAAGAACGGACTAAAACAAAAACCAACTAAAGTAAAGCAAGACAATAAAATTAAAGAGATAGAAGCAGGTGATACTGTTAGGTTAAAAGGTCAGACTACACACGGTGAGGTTCTTGAAGTTTCAGGAAAAAAGGCCACTATTGCTTTTGGTATGATAAAATCTACTGTTGAAATTGGCAAGCTTGAAAGGTTAAGCAGTAATCAAATAAAGAAAGAGAAAAAAAGCTCCAATACACGTGACATTTTACACGAGCGTAAATTGAACTTCAGGCAAGATATTGATGTAAGAGGAATGAGAGGCGACGAAGCTTTACAGGCAGTAATGTATTTTGTTGATGATGCAATTCAACTTGGAGTGTCGCGTGTGAGAATTCTTCACGGAACAGGTACCGGAGCCCTTAGACAAATCATAAGAGAGTATCTTGGAACTGTAAGTGGTGTTACTCATTTTCAGGATGAGCATGTGCAGTTTGGTGGAGCAGGTATAACTGTAATTGATTTGGCTTAAATGTAAGAATTTGTTTAACTTTGCATTTCACAATAAAATTTCCAATAATAGTATTCATTAAAAAATTTACTGATGGCAAGATTTTCTAAGCCTTTCTGGGTAGCTAACTTCGTAGAGTTCCTGGAGCGATTGGCATATTATGCCGTTTTTATTGTTATAACTCTTTATCTTTCAAATGTTTGGGGTTTTTCTGATATTGAAGCAGGTGTAATTGCAGGTCTTTTCTCGGCATCACTTTACTTGTTGCCTGTTTTTGCTGGTGCTTATTCCGATAAGATAGGCTTCAGAAAAGCTATAATCTTGGCGTTTACACTACTTACAATTGGTTATGCAGGTTTGGGGGTTTTACCAACTTTACTTGAGAGTGCAGGTTTGGTTAATTACGAAATGACAACCACTTACACCGGACTAAGAGAGAGTAACCTAAGATGGTCTATAATAGCCCCTTTGATTCTACTTGTTATTGGTGGAGCATTTATAAAATCGGTTATTTCGGGTACAATTGCAAAGGAAACAACTACTGAGAATAGAGCAAGAGGATATTCAATTTTCTACATGATGGTGAATATTGGTGCTTTCACCGGCAAAACTGTTGTTGATCCTTTAAGAAGGAGTATGGGAGACCAGGGTTTGGTTTACCTTAACTATTTTTCTGCTGCGATGACACTGATAGCTTTAATTGCTGTCTATATTTTCTATAAATCGGCAAAGGAACAGAATAGCGGAAAAAGCTTTTCCGATATTGGTCGTTCCTTTATTAAGGTAATGTCAAATGGTCGTTTGTTGTTATTAATAATAATTGTTAGTGGTTTTTGGATGATCCAAAGCCAGATGTATGCAACGATGCCTAAGTATGTTATAAGGATGATTGGGGAGGATGCATCACCCGGATGGTATGCAAATGTTAACCCATTGGTTGTATTTATATCAGTAAATTTTGTAACTTCGCTCATGAGGAAACATAGTGCAATTAGATCGATGATGGTTGGAATGCTAATTATCCCTTTTTCGGCACTGGTTATGTCTTTAGGTACACAGGTTGGCGATGGTTATATTCTTGGATTACACCCGGTTGCATTTATGATGATTGTGGGTATAGCATTTCAAGCTCTTGCTGAATGTTTTATATCACCACGTTATCTTGAGTATTTTTCGCTTCAGGCACCTGAAGGAGAAGAGGGATTGTATTTAGGTTTTAGTCATTTGCACTCTTTCTTTTCATTTCTATTTGCATTTGGCTTATCGGGATTCCTTCTTGATAAATATTGTCCCGACCCAAGGTTATTTACAGATGAAGCCGGTGTACTCGATACAATAAGTTATACCGCTGCAACTGCAAATGCTCACTACATTTGGTATGTGTTTGTGGGTATTGGTCTAGTGTCTGCAGTTGCACTCTATATTTACGGACGAATCACAAAAAATATAGATAGTAAAAAGAGTGTAAATTAAGAAATTGACTTTTAAATAAATTATAAAATATGAGATTAGATCTGAGTTCACAAATCACGCTTGAAAGGGTTCCCAAAAAGTATTACAAACCTGATAACGATTTTGAAGAGTATAATTTAGCGAGGTACGAAAAATTGCCGGTAGCTATTTTTGAGGAGTCTAATAGGGCTGCCAAAAAAATTGCAAGAGATATAGTTAAAGAATTGCAGAAAAATGAAAAATCGGGAAAGCCCTTTGTTCTTGGAATTAGTGGCGGTGCCTCTCCAGTGCCTGTCTATGAGGAACTTGTGAGAATGCACAAAGAGGATGGAGTTAGTTTCAAAAATCTAACTGTTTTTAATACGTATGAATTTTATCCATGTCTCGAGTTTTCTTACTTTAATTTGAAGATGTTAAAGGATATATTCCTCGATAAGATAGACATCGACCCAGATAATATATTTTCTCCAGATGCAACTGTAGAAAAAGATCTTATATCTGAAATTTGTGAGGAGTATGAGAAGAATTTGAAAGATAAAGGTGGAATGGATTACCTGTTGCTTGGTTTGGGCAGCAAGGGTAATATTGGTTTCAATATGCCAGGTAGTAGTTTGCATTCTCAGACACGCTTGGTTATGCTTGATGGAGACTCCAGAGCCGATATTGTAAGAAACTTCGAATCACTTGATAAGGTGCCGGTAAGTGCTATTACAATGGGACTCTATGATTTGATGGAAGCAAAAAAGATTACGCTTTTGGCGTGGGGTGAACAGAAAGCCGATAGTATAAAAGATATTGTAGAAGGAACAGTGACAGACTTAGTACCGGGGTCTGTTTTACAAACACATCCCGAAACAACTGTATATGTAGACCTTGCCGCAGCGTCTGAGCTAACAAGATTAAGTCGCCCTTGGCTTGTTACTAATTGCGAATGGGATAGTAAATTAATACGAAGAGCAATTGTTTGGTTGTGTGGTGTTGTAAATAAACCAATTTTAAAGCTTACAAACAAAGATTATAATGATAATGGTTTGAGCGAATTGGTTACACTTTATGGATCTGCATATAATGTAAATATTAAAATATTCAACGAGTTGCAGCATACCATAACTGGTTGGCCGGGTGGTAAACCTGAGGCCGATGATACCTATCGCCCGGAGAGAGCAACACCATACCCAAAAAAGGTTATTATATTCAGTCCTCACCCCGATGATGATGTTATATCAATGGGGGGTACATTCCAAAGACTTGTGAGTCAAGGTCACGAAGTACACGTAGCATATCAGGTATCGGGAAACATTGCCGTAGGCGATGAAGAGGTTATCAGATACATTTCTGTACTTAAAAACATCAATAAAAAGTTTGATAGTGAGAATCAGAAATTACAGAAGAAGTATGATGAAATACTTCAATATCTGATGTACGATAAAACAAAAGATGATTTAGATACACCTGATATATTATTTATTAAATCGAGAATCAGACGAGAAGAGGCTCGTTCTGCCGATAGATATGTGGGTCTGCCAAATGAAAATGTTCATTTCCTCGATCTTCCTTTTTATGAAACAGGTAAGGTGAAGAAAAACCCTATTTCGTTAAAGGATGTGGAGATAATGAAAGATTTTATTGAAACAATAAAGCCTCACCAAATATATGTTGCAGGCGATCTTGCCGATCCGCACGGAACACACAAAGTTTGTTTAGATGCTGCTTTTGCCGCAATAGATGTATTGAAGGATGAAGATTGGTTTAAAGATTGTAGAGTATGGATGTATCGTGGTGCATGGATGGAGTGGGAAATAGATCATATAGAAATGGCTGTTCCGCTATCACCCGAAGAGTTACGTCAGAAGAGAAATGCAATTTTACAGCACCAGTCACAAATGGAAAGTGCTCCTTTTCTGGGTGACGACGAAAGGTTGTTTTGGCAACGTTCTGAAGATAGGAACCGTGCTACAGCAGAATTGTATTGGAAGCTTGGTCTCGCCTCATATGAAGCAATTGAAGCCTTTGTTGAATATATACCTGTAAGTTAGGTGTAAATAGCTGACTCGATATGGAATAATCAAAAAAAAATGTTGTATATTGTGACTCAATTTTAAAATGATTCATGCAACAAGAAAAGTTCCATATCGAGTTTCTAATGGGAAATGCCACACAAAGTAGCCTGTGGCGTATGATTAGTCAGATTGATGGTCTTTCGGAGTGGTTTGCAGATGATGTTTACATGGATGACACAGAAACTGTTTATACTTTTACTTGGGGAAAAAGTGAGAGCCAAGCAGAAATAGTACACAGTAAGCCTCAGGTTAGCATTCGTTATAGATGGCTTGATGATGATGAGTCGGTTTATTTCGAATTCAGGTTGAGAAAACTTGATTTGACGGGTGACATGACCCTCGAAGTAACTGATTTTGCAGAGCCTGACGACAAAGGAGACGCTATCACTTTGTGGGAATCTCAAGTTGAAGAGATGAAGAGAAGACTTGGTGTATAGTAGCACCTTTTTTATTATCTTTGCCAGATAGATAAAACAAGACTCATTTTGTCGTATTAATGAGAAATAAAATCCACATAAAGAGGTTATACAGTTATATACTTACTACCTTTATTCCAGTATTTTTAATGACATTTGTGATATGCCTTTTTCTGGTATTGATGCAATTCCTATGGAAGTATGTAGAAGATATGGTAGGTAAGGGCTTAGGGTTAGGCGTGCTTGGCGAGATGTTTCTATATGCCGCACTCAATCTTATACCTTTGGCATTGCCTCTATCAATTTTGCTTGCTTCCCTGATGGTATTCGGAAGTATGGGTGAAAATCTCGAACTTCTTGCAATAAAATCGGCAGGTATACCTTTACTTAGAATTATGAAACCGCTCATAATTCTTGTTTTTAGTATAAGTGTTGGTGCTTTCTTTTTTCAAAACAACGCAATTCCGGTAATACAAACAAAGTTTTATTCACTTTTGATATCTATCAGACAGGCATCACCTGAGCTCGATATTCCTGAAGGAGTTTTTTATAAAGAGATTGAGGGATACAACTTATATGTTGAGCACAAAAACCAAAAGACAGGGATGCTATATGATGTGTTGATTTACGATATAGCAAGTGGTTTCAATAATATGGCTGTTATTGTTTGCGACTCTGCCGAAATGGGCATGAACGAAGATAAGACAATGTTGATTTTTACAATGTTCAGCGGACAGCAGTTTCAGAATTGGAATCAGGGCAAAAATGTTAGATATGATCAGGATTTTGTTCCTTACTCGAGAGAGAATTTTAAGGAAAAGGTTATGATGATTCCTTACGATGCCAATTTTTCTAGAATGGGGGAAGATGTTATTGAAGGTAGTTCTACAAGTAACTACGTTTCAAAAAACCTTTCTGAACTGTCAGTCTCAATTGATTCCATGCGGCATATTCTTGACAGTGTGAATATTGAAGATCGTAACATGATGAAGAAATATTCATATCTATCGTTTCGTAACAGTTATCCCGACTATAATGTGGATTCTGTAATTACTGCCTCGCTAAATTCAGGTGTTGAAGTACCTTCACCCGACACTTTGTTACAGTCAAAAGAGCTCCAAGATCAATCAACTATTATTCAAAATGCTTATATGAAAGCAGATAATAATAGTAACGAGTTTCTTTTTAAATCGTTAAATAAAACTACTACACAAAAAACAATTAATAGGCATTGGGTAGAATGGCACAGAAAGTTTACAATTCCATTTACATGTCTAATCTTTTTCTTTATTGGTGCACCGCTCGGCTCAATTGTTCGTAAAGGTGGACTGGGTACTCCAATTGTTATATCAGTTATACTATTTATTATATATTACATAGTTGATAATGTTGGTTATAAAATGACTCGCGACGGTGTATGGGAACATTGGCTTGGTATGTGGTTTAGTGCTCTTGTGTTGCTACCTATAGGAGTTTTCCTTACATATAAAGCTATGAATGATTCTGTAATTTTAAATGCAGATACGTACAACAACCTCTTTAAGAAATTATTTTTCATTCGAGAAAGAAGAAGATATACGGTGAAGAGTGTTATAATAGATAAGCCGCAATACGATCGTATTTCAAAAGATATTGATAATTTAACGGAGATTGTAGATCAATTCATTGCGAAAAATAGTAACTTGTCCTACAAGAGATATTGGACTGACAATAGTTATGATGCTGAGCTTTATTCAATTAAAACATCATTAGATAATATACTAAATCAACTTTCAAACTCTTCGAAGCTCGAAGAGCTGTCGAAGGCTGAGGAGTATCCTATTATTATAAATAGTGTTAGGCCATTCAAAGCAAATAGTTTACCGGCAAAGATAAGTATGTATTTTATTCCTGTTGGAATTATTCTAAGAACACTTTCACTTCCTTTT
>DATGMV010000352.1:0-6389 GCA_035307185.1 Fermentimonas sp.
GAAACTTTAGGTTTACATCACCTCCATCACTTTCGGTAGAAAAGTCTATACCGACATACTCATAGTCAAACCTTATACCTGCTGTACCCGACAAACCTTTAATACCAAAAAAGTCATTTAATGTAGATCGATGAAACAGCGCAAAACCTTTGGAAGGTTTGGTATATATACCGGGCAAATCTATCCTATCGTTCGCATAAACAATTCTTAATGGAGCACCCATTCTTTGCATTGCCATATCTAAATGCCCCTGCATTGCAACCATACCATCTTCTTTTATTGCAACCGGTGTATCGACAACTCTTTTATCATAAAAACCAAAGGCACCAACCACCCAGCTATATTTTTTACTTAAATCTGATTTTACTGTAAACTCTTGGCTAAATGAGTTTTGCTCTTGCATTTGATTAATAGAGAACACAGATTTAGATGTATAATCTTGATCCATCTTCATGTCATCTTTTAGATACTGAAATCCTGTAGTAGAGTGGATGCTGTAACCATTTCTGTGCCAATCGAGTGATAGTCCGTTTGTGATAAGGTGACGGTCGTATGAAGAAGGCTCATTGAAATTTGAGGCAGTTGAATCTATATGCATATAGGGGAAAGCACCACCAGATACATAGTCGTAGTTCCCAAACAGCTGAGCTTTAAAGCTTGGAGAAACTTGCCATTCGAACTTAACTCTTGCACCTGCATTTTCAGAATCATCAACCTTTTCGTTGGTGTAGCTATTCATAAAATAACCATCGTCACGTTTATAATAAGCTGCTGCAGAAACTCCGAAGTTATCAGAAAGTTTACTATAGTTTGATCCCATAGCAGATAGTTGTCCGTAATTACCACCGCTTAACTTAATCCTAGTTCCTTGATATGACAGCGGAGAGAGTGTGTAAAGATTTACTATCCCTCCAATTGCATTTCTTCCGTATAGTGTGCCTTGTGCTCCACGTAAAACCTCAATTCGTTGAATATCCTGAAATTCAAAATCAAATGCTGAGGGGTTGAAGCTTGGAACATTGTCAACATACATGCTCACTGTCTGTGATCCCAATCGCGCACCGATTCCTCTAATATAAATTGGTGTAGATACTTTTGATCCATATGTTGGAATAAAGAAGTTAGGAATATATGAGCTCAGATCGGGCAGAGACTCAATTTGTGTGTCTTGAATCTGTTGAGGAGTTACCACCGATACGGCATTTGGCATATTCCTCAGATTATTTGTCTCTTTCACAGAACTTGTAATTACAAACTCATCTAAATAATATACCTTCATTGTATCTTGGGGATTCTCTTCCTCAGTGAGAATATCCTCTTTTATAAAAATTTCTGCCTTTTCCAATTCTGCAAATACAGAAAAATTAATAACCGTAGCAATTAGTGCCAAAAACATCTTCTTCATCATTCTTTTCAATAGTTATTCATCGGTGTTTTAATCAATGCTACAAAGTAATTACTTATTGCAACGCTGTACAATCACTATAATTAGTGATTTTTTTCTTTAATGCTGTTATTTAAAAATGAAATAGACTGCTAATATTAGAAAAACAAAACCTATAATATGATTTAATTTTATTGTGTTTTGAAATGCAATTGCAGAGAACACAACAAAAACCACAAGAGTTATAACTTCCTGAATTATCTTTAGTTGCAAAAGTGAAAATACACCTCCATTACCTTCATAACCTATACGGTTGGCAGGTACCTGAAAACAATATTCAAAAAAAGCAATTAGCCAGCTGAATAATATTATACCAATTAGAGGCAATTTGTTAAACCAGCTATATTCTGCAAGTTTTAGATGACCATACCAAGCTAATGTCATGAAAACGTTTGAGAAAAGTAGTAATCCGATTGTAAGTAAGTAGTTCATATTGCAAAATTAAAAATTGCGCAAAAATACATTTTTTTACAACAACAAATCTTATGCTTCAAATTAAGTATTCAAATTTCACAATTAAATTCAACAATCCTTGAGGGCTATATTAATGAACAGCTTCTATACTGTTTTGTTATAGATTATAATTAAAACAAATATATACAAAATGAGAAAAGCGTTACTAATAGTAGATGTTCAAAATGATTTTTGCCCCGGAGGCACTTTGGGTGTTAAGGATGGCGACTTAGTTGTTGAAGTAATAAATGAAATTATTGATAAATTTGAGTTAGTAATTTCCTCTCAAGACTGGCATCCTGAAGATTCTGTTCATTTTAAGAAATGGCCTGTTCATTGTGTTGCAGGCACCAAAGGTGCTGAATTTCATCCGAAATTGAACAGTAGTAAAATAAATCTTAAACTTAAGAAAGGTACAGACAACAAGGATGATGGATATTCTGCCTTTGAAGCCACTAATATTAATCTAAGCCAATATCTGAAGGATAATGAGGTAACTACTCTTTATATCTGTGGTCTTACTACGGACTACTGTGTAAAGGAAAGTGCTTTAGATGCAGTTAAAAATGGCATTCATACTTATGTAATTACTGACGCAATTGCAGCAGTGAATGCAAAACAGAGAGATGATAAAAAAGCTCTAAAAGAAATGCATGTGAATGGGGTTACCTTAATTGATTCAACCGAGTTATAATTAATACTATCATTTATGTTTTTATTCCTTTTATGAATCTTATCTTTGTAGCAAGATGATAAAAGATATTTCACTTCGAAACGTTGATGTTACTCGGTATATAGTTCCGCTTCGCGAAGGTGGTTCATTACCTGCATTGGCAGAAGCTGACGATGGTTTTAAATATGTTCTCAAGTTTCGAGGTGCTGGTCACGGTACTAAAATGCTGATTTCTGAACTAATCGGTGGGAAGATTGCTTCTGCACTCGGTCTTAATATACCGGAGCTTGTTTTTGCATGGCTCGACGAGGACTTTGGCCGAAGTGAAGGTGATGAAGAGATACAAGATTTACTAAAAGGCAGTGTGGGACAGAATCTTGGGTTGCACTACTTATCAGGAGCTCTGGCATTTGACCCTACCACAGAGATTGATCCATTTTTAGCATCTACTATTGTTTGGTTGGATGCTTTTACTACTAATATAGATCGCACACATAACAACAGCAACCTCCTTTGGTGGCATCAGGAACTGTGGATTATTGATAATGGAGCATCACTATATTTCCACCATTCATGGAAGGATTTTGAGAAACATTCGTTAAATCCTTTTCCTTATATTAAAGATCATATTCTTCTGTCGCAAGCAACAAAGCTTGATGAGGCAAATAGTTTCGCTCATACGGTTCTTACCGATGAACTGTTTACAGAAATAGTTAACATTATTCCTGATAACTGGCTAATGTGGGATCATACTGAGGAAACTCCTGAACAGATTAGAGAAATATATTTTAAATTTCTGAGGAACAGACTAAAACACTCTGTAAACTTCGTAAACAATGCAAAGGATGCAAGAGGATAAACTATATCATTATGCTGTTATCCGACTTGTCCCAAAGGTAGAAAGGGAGGAGTTTTTTAATATTGGATTGATTCTTTTTTCTAAAAAGGAAAAATATATTCGTCTTCAATACCATCTTTGCCGCAAAAAGTTTAATTTGATGTGTTCTGACATTGAATATGAAGAGGTTATTAAAAGTCTCGAGACTCATAAACAGATTGCAGAAGGGAATAAAGAGTTTGGACCTATTGCACACATGGATATCCCCGAAAGATTCCGTTGGCTTGCAGCTGTGCGTAGTTCAATTATACAAACTTCTTCTACACACATTGGCAAAACGAATGATTTAGATATGACTTTTGAGCGATTGTTTGAAGAACTGGTGGTTTGAATCTAAATTATATTTATCATTTGAATCAGAATAAAAGTTAGTGGGTTGAGTATAAATTAAGTTGGTGATTTGAATCAAGATTAAATGATTAATACTACTGTTTATTACCATATTTATTCACTGTTTATTCACTACTAAAATTAAGCTGAGTGTTTGGGGTAACCCCAATGCCTGGCAAGTCAGAGACAATTATCTTTCCATTTTTAAGAGTAGCACCATCAAAGCAATCATTTGAGATTAAGATTGATCCGTCGAGATCAGCATAATCTAATCCGGCAGATATTTGTGCTGCAGCCGATATAGCACACGATGTCTCGGTCATACATCCCATCATCACCTTCATATTAAGCTGCTGTGCAAGCTTACGCATCATCCAAGCTTCATGGATACCTGTACATTTCATTAGTTTTATGTTGATACCTGAAAAGACCCCCTTCAATCTTTCCACATCTTCAAGTCTTTGAACCGATTCGTCGGCAAATATGGGCAACGGACTTTCTTCAGTCAGCTTTGCAATGTTGTCAAGTTCATTTTTTGGCAAAGGTTGTTCAATCAAAACCACACCTTGTTCTTTTAACCAAAATATCACATCAAGTGCTTCTTCCCTATCTCTCCATCCTTGATTTGCATCGACTGCCAAAGGCAGATCTGTAACGGAGCGGATAGCTCTTATCATGCGCTTGTCGTCTTGACCCCCAACCTTAACTTTGAGAATATTAAAACGACCTATCGATTCTGCCGTTTTTTCTTTTACAATTTCATCACTATCTATACCGATTGTGAAAGTAGTATCGGGTATCTGATACTTATCAAGTTCATATGTCTTGTACAGAGGAATGCTCATCATCTTCCCTTTCAAGTCATGAAGAGCAATATCCGCAGAAGCTTTAGCTGCAGTATTACCAGCAGCTAATGTATCTATGTATTTAACTATCTCTTCAATTCTTGTTGGATCCTTAAAACCAGAAAGATTTACTTTTCTCAGAAAGTCAATAACACTCTTTTGCGTCTCACCCAAATAGGGAGGTAGTGAAGCCTCTCCATAACCAATCAGCCCATCATACTCAATCTTCGTTATAACCACCGGAGTAGTTTTTCTTGAGAAGCCGGATATTGTAAAAGTATGTCGTAGTTCTAAATCATATGGTGTCCAACTTAATTTCATTTCTTCATAATACTTTCAAGACTTATGCACTCAACATTAACAAGTTTACCTTTTTCAATATATCTTTTAGTGCGCAAATATCTCTTTCTGTTGAACTCATCATATAGCTCATCATCGGGGTTCAGGCTGTTTATTCTAACATAATCTGAAGCATGAATGTAATGGTTGTTACCAATATAAATCCCAACATGAACAACCCTCTCTTCTCCATTCTTCTTATTGTATGCCAACCCTTTACTACCAAAGAAAAGAAGATCCCCCGGAACTAATTCACTGAATTCTCCTTTAGTATCAATTAGGAATCCCTGTGTTACCTGCTGTGATGCATCTCGTAAAAGAGAAATGCCGTGCATATTATAAACAGTTTTAGTTAGTCCACTACAATCCAGTCCTTTTGAAGATGTTCCTCCCCATAAATATGGAATACCTTTGAACCTTAAAGCACAATTCACTATACTATCACTCGTAAGAGTTATTTCTTTATACCAATCTATTAATACCCTTACATCTGCATTATTCACAAATGCCGAACGTCCGTCGGGATATTGAACAACATAATACCCGTTGGAGCTTGATATATCGAGTGCTTCGTCATAAACAAGTATATTACCTATAACCAAATCTGAAACAGGTAATGAGTTTTCATTCGGTTCTTCATATGAATGGGTGTATATTGAAGTAACTATTAGCTTAGGCATGCTAATATAACTTTGCAATTCTATATCATTAAGAACCTTAACTGAGCCACTTATCCAACCGGTATAACCATCAGATGACTCAATTTGCTTCCATTCTTTTTTTTCTCCAAGTATCTTAACAATGGAGCCAAGAAGAACCTGAGTCACCATTTCCGATTTGAACTTTGGAGCAATTCGTATAGTGCCAACTGAGTTATAAATAATACCTTGCATATTTATCAATTTCTTTTCTTCTATCTATTAACCTGAATTTCAATATATAAAAAAACCTGTCTTATAATATCTCGAAATATACGACTATTCTTTTAAAAAATATATTTAAAGAATTTGAAAACGATACTATTAATTGTAAACTTCACAAAATCATTATCTTTGCTATAATACTAATGAATATTTTAGTATATGAAACAGTAATAATAAAAATATCTCACTCTAGAGTACTATTAAAAAGAGCTCCACTCCAGTAAAAAGAGCTCCACTCCAGACTCTTGAAAATAAATAATTATAATAGTATGAAATATTCATTTATCATTATTGTAATTTGCTTCATAGGTCTAACCACCTGTTCAAATAAATCGGAAGATAGATATTCTAAAACTGATAAAACTATGGCTGAAGATAACCCGAAATATAAAACAGATGCCGAAAAGCTTGCTAAACAATTAGAGCTTAAAGGAATTTCCGACACACTTGTGCTTAAGGCGATTGCTTCTGTACCAAGACATAA
>DATGMV010000353.1:0-7727 GCA_035307185.1 Fermentimonas sp.
AAGCAACTTAAACGCATAATTAAGATTTACAATTACCACAGACCTCATGCCAGCTTGGATATGAAAACTCCAAGTGAGGCATCAAAACATACAGGAGAATTTAGAAAACACTGGAAAACTTACTATAAAAAAAGAGAAGTAAGTTTATAGATTCAATGAAAACTATTCTCTATAAATTTATAGAGAATAATAATTAAATAAATAACAAAACTGTAAACAAAAATCAGGACGATACATGCGGGAGTTACACCAAAAAAAGCGCAATTGCTGTTCAAAACAAATTGCGCTTTAATATTAAGTTGATATATTGGTATTACCTACCAGTTGTCTAAGCTTATATTATTAAATGTTGCATCATCGTATGATTTTTCAGGTATTAGCAGTACCTCAAATGATTCCTTTGTATTGGCTGGCAGGTTACACTCAAAACCAACCATTATTGTGCCGGGGTTGGCTGCATCATAGTCATTAGTGGGTGCTGTACTCCATGTTTTCATTTCAATTCCGGATGGTCCCTCAACTTTTAAATAAAGTTTTTTATTGTCAGATGTTAGTATAGCTGAATTATTTGATAGTTCAACATCTGCAAAAGTGAACATTGCCCATTTAAATTTAGTTTCTTTTCCGGTAGTTTCCACCTCATCTCGTACAACTACATACTTGCCATCTTTGATGGCAACACCTCTTACAACTTTCTTTATTTGATTACTGTAAATAGATGAAATGTCTGAAACAGCAAAAGAAAATTTATCTTCATCAGAATACTTGTCAATTTTTCCGTAACCTTTAACTTGTTGATGCTGATTATTGATGGTGATTACATTATGTGAGTGGTTGTTGGTACGATATATTGTCCATCGTTGTGCATCCTGTGTTTTTCCAAAGATTGACATTCCTTTCGATTCAAGTGATTCGTAGTTTTGCATACCAGGGTCAGAAGCCCAACGAACTCCATCTGCTTCCATTACAAAAGACCCCACATCCATATGCCCATGATTAACTGAAGGAGATCCTGATTTAAATCCGAGATATATAGCATTGGGGTCACTCCATGATGTTCTCATCATTGCTACAGGGTTTGTTCCTTGTCCGTACCAGAACTTCTCTTCTGGTTCAGTGATATTATTCAATGCAAGGTTTTTAGCCCAAATCATTATTGCAGGCAGCTCCCTTATCTGAGTGAATTTTGAAAAATTATCTTCTTCCAAAAATTGTTTTTGCTCCCATAAAACCGAAGGGTCGTTTCGTTTGCTTGCAAGCCAGAACATTGCCGGACTAAGGTTAGTGCCTTGTCCATTGTCAGACCAGTTGAAGTTTTTTCCCGATGGTGCACTCATATGTTTCAGGAAATCGGATGTTTGCAAGAAGCCGGGAGATTGTGACAGACCCCTGTCGCTATTTAAAGCTTTTTCAACAGCCGATAAAAATAGGATATTAAATGTAGTTCCGTATCCCCAATATCCGTATCCTTCAGGATAGACTCCGTCAGGATCGTAAACTTCCATTGATAGTGGTATGGTTTCGAAAGCTCGTTCTATAATCTCATTGGCTAAAGAAGGATAATCTTCTTGTACTGCTAATGCTCCAAAGGTCATTCCGGCATTACAAACTTGGTTCCAATTATTTTCGGTTCTCAAAAACCAGTTATAGTTACTGTCTTTTGATGGATTTAAACCCTTGTGTACAATAGCATGCTTCAGTTCATTTCTGCTACTTTCGGGGAGTACATTATACAGCCAGTCGTATCCTATTGCCACTCCCATTGTCATCTCTCCAACATCAAGGAAATGAGTAGGGTTCCAGTCGGTAAACCTCGATACTGCCAACATTTCCTTTTCAGCTTTATTGGAGTATAGCACATTGCCTGTCATTCTATATCCATATGATAGATAAAAAACTCTTCGCAATAATTCTCTTGATGTACCAAGCAGTCTCCTTCCTATCATCACTCTTTCGAGTTCTGGTTTTGTTATAATAACATTGCATTCTTTTATAATTGCATCGTGCATTTTTTTCCATTTTGCATCAGAGGAAATCATTTCTTTAATCTGAGCCTCTTCCCCTTCTAATAGTAAAATGCGCGGGTGTCCGGTTTTGATGTTTTCTACATCAGTGTCAATTGCTTTAGGTTCATTGTTATCGCAGGTGCTACCGGCTAATAAAATGAGTAATACAATCAGAGTTAGAACAGGTTTAATTTTCATAGTTTTATTAATTTAATTGTATTGTAACGCTATCTCCGGCGTAATTGTCTGTAGGTAAAGCTATAGATATGTGGGTTAATGCTTCGTTTGCATTCCAAACAGTCCAAAAATTATCTCCATTATTGTCAATCTTAGTTGATACAGAAAGGTTGAATCTAGTAAGGTTTCTACTGGGATCTGAAACAGATATTTCAGTGATTTTGTTATCTTTTATTTTTACCATAACAATTCCAGGGTTATCGCTGATTAGATTTAGACTTTCGTTAATTTCAACTTCACTTCCCTTGTAAAACACTGCTTGAGTAATATTTAAACTGCTATTCTTAACAGCTTGAAGGGTAGGGGTGTTGGAGAGTATCTCTATGTTTTTCTTCGAGTTATTCTCTTCCATTTGTTCTAAGGTTGTAGCAGGCACTATTATATATGAATATGATTCGTCTGATGGGCGCACCCCATGATCAATCCACAACTTGAATATGTCTTTAGTGACAGGCGATTTAGATGTTGTTGTTTGTTTGTTAATATTCCACCATGAGCCTGTTGCGGCATCATTCATGAGTCCAACCTTCGCTTTCTGCGGAAAGATATATCCAATGCCATCGGAAAATACCCAGTCTAAGTCGGTATAAATTTTTTCTCCTTTTGAAATGACCGATTGATTACCGTTTTCTGATATAGTTACGTTGTCTAAAAGTAAGCATTGATTGAGAGTTGTAACAACCGGGAGTTGTTGTTTGCATGAAATTCCAGTTCCTAAAGCAACATATTCATTATCAAAAAAGAACCACGACTTACGTGCAATTAGAGGATCGTGCGGACTTTTAAAATCGAATGCAACAGCACCATATTTTGCGTCTGTAACAGCACCTACAAAGTCGGTTTGTCCCAATTTTTGAATTTGTTCAGGAGCGGGAAGCGATTCTTTCTGCATAATTGTTGCACCGGGAATTTTCTGATAATCAAAAACGGGGAATATATTGAAATACTCGTTGCCTGTGCGAGAGATGTGGTTAGCTCCATCGCCTCTATGATGATTCAACAACCCCTCACTATTATATGGATACTCCATATTGTGAGTGCGAGTAGAGTACATTCTTACCGATGTAAACCAGTCGGGTCTTTGAAACGTGAAATGCTCGGTGTTCCAGTAAAAGGTTGCATGTGAAAGTGTTGGTTTAATGTTTTTACTGCGAATATCGGCAATTTCCTGTAGTTCTGCTTTTCTGTAGTTTGTAGTTTTCAGTAGTTCTAAAGAACTTTGAGCACTGTATGGGCGGAGGTCGCCTGAACGACTTACACTTCTATTTTTTTTACCCGGGTCGGGAAATTTACCGAAAACCGAAGTCTTGCAAATTCCATCGAGGTAGTAATCCACTAATTTCTCTATTTTATCTTGTGAAAAAGAATATTTTGTATCGGCAGTATAAACTGCCCACTCAATAAACGCATTGGCGTAACCCATACCATACGAAAGGGTGTTGTTCACGCCATCCGTTCTATGATGGAAGCTGTTGTCGTACTGTATACCTCGTCCTCCATCTAATCTATTTGCAAAACCTGAGTCGATGCGTTTAAAAGTATATCCATAATCTTTACCTATCCATTCTACCTGCTTAATCTCATTTTCAATAATTTTTATTACATCATTGAAAGTGTTGTTGTCGCCAGTAAATAGAAGGTTTTTAGCCTGTATGCCGGCAATTTTAATTCTGTCTCCACCGGGTCTTGCTCCAGGACCATCAACATGCGCACGTTTTATAATTAGTTGAGCACCATCTACCAATTCTTTAGGTAACTCATTACCTATTAATAGCATTAGATTAACCAAACTTGAAGGTGTTCCAATTTCGTTATACCACCAATTGTCGCATATGTAGTCGTTTTCCACCCAGTTTCTTAATGATGATGTGATTGCATTTTTAATTTTCCTGCTCTTGTAAAACTGAGACCCCTTTTTATTATAAGCAACTGCCATAGCAACCATGTTATCGTAATGATCACTATGCTGAAACCCTTCTCTCGACACGTCCTCATAATTGATATCGGGCCATGTGCCGTTTGGTTTAATAGTGTTTACTATTGATTCGATATGTTTTTCATTTATATTCTGTGTGATGAGGTTGCTCACTACTCGTTTTTTGATTAAATCAATGTCGGATGTAGAGTTTTGAGAAACGCTTTGAGAATATACCTGTATATACATACAGAATAACAGGCAACTAATTATTGATATATGTTTTTTTATCATTGTATTTAACCTGTATTTATTAGCTTCAAATTTGGGAAATAAAGGTTTTTAATATCGTTCTGATAAAATAAATATACTTCAGTATTGACAGAAAGTTTGAAGTCAATTGAAGTTTGATAACAAAGAGATTAAATGAATTGAATCAAAGCTTTAGAAATGCATAACCTTTAAAATAGTAAGTTGCTAAAGCTCTTGTAGTAATCAATAGTCTCTTTGGTTAGTATGTCAAGTTGTACAAAGTTTTCTACCTTAACAGGGTTTTTGAAAATCAAATATTCTAATAGTGTTTTCATCGCATAGAATCCTTGATATTCGGGTCCTTGACCGATTAAGAAGTCGATATGTCCTTTTTTTACCGCTGCAATATTGGGAGTTGTTACGTCCATGCAAACCATCTTTACATCTTCGATATTATTTTTAAATAAATAATCTGACACAATGCTGCCTCTCGAATTCATTACTACAATACCGGGTACGTTTTGATGATTTTTAAAAAAATGCGAAAGGTGTTTCTCGTTGTCTAGAGGTTGAGATACTGAAAATGGTATTTTTAATACCTTGCTTGTGCATTTCGACTCTTCGAGAAAATCATTGAATCCTTGTTTTCTCAATATAGTACTATTTGCACTGCTGTCGCCGGTCCTTACAGCCTGAAGTAGCCCAATGTTAGATCCTTTAGGTAGTATTGAGGTAATTAAGTTGGCAATTAATTTGCCTAACGTATAATGATCTGCTGAGAAATATGCTAATGGCGAGGTTTCTTCCATTGTAGAGTCTACAAAAACATATGGGATCTTCCTCTCATTTAGTGTTTCACACAAACTAATTGTTTCCTCTTTGAAAGTAGGACCAATAATAAGTGCATCCATTTCAAATCTTGATATTTTTTTAAAGATCTCTCTACAATTATATATATCGTACTGATTGTAGGTGAAAACATGATATTCTACTTTAATATTTTCATATTCTTCCAATGCGTGACTTATGCCATTATGTATACTCTCCCAATATGCACCGGCTGAAAATTGAGGAGTGGTGACAGCAATTTTATATTTTCGCTTTAAAGAAATTGACGAAACGTGCATGTTTGGCTTGTATTCAACTTGCTCTATTACCTTTTCTACAGCTCTTCGTGCTTCATCAGAAACGTTACCCCGATTATGAAGAACTCTATCGACAGTTCCCGCAGATACGCCTGCAATCTTTGCAATATCTTTTATTCGTATTTTCTTAGCCATTTATACTGAGCTTTTTATGTAGATTTAATTGCCAATTAACTTAAAATTGCTGAATTAAAGCTTTTAGGTTGAAATTTTAAGCGTTTGGTTTTGTATTATTCAAAATATTTGTACTTTTGTGTACGTGCACAAAAATAGATTTTATTTTTCATTAATAAAATAAAAGTTGAGTTTATTTTTCGATTTCTTCAAAACTAAGAAATTTTCTAATAATAAATTTGTTCCTTTATAATAACTTTGAAAATTGTTGTGTACGTAAACAGTTGAGTATAACTATTTAAAATTCAAATAATTACCATAATGAATAATTTCATTCACGAAGATTTTATCCTTCAAACAGAAACAGCAAAGAAGCTATATCACAACCATGCAAAAAAAATGCCGATTATCGATTACCACTGCCATTTGGTGCCAAAAGAGATAGCCGAAGATCATAAATTCAGATCAATTACTGAGCTTTGGCTTGGAGGTGATCATTATAAATGGAGATTACTTCGTGCAAATGGTGTGGAGGAAAGGTATATCACGGGCGATGCATCAGATTGGGAAAAGTTTGAAAAATGGGCGGAGACAATTCCATATACAATGAGAAACCCAATGTATCACTGGACTCATTTGGAGCTGAAACGTGTTTTCGATATTGATACATTACTTAGTCCTTCGACTGCTCGTGAGATATATGATAAGGCAAACGAGATGCTGCATAAACCGGAATTCTCAGCACGAGGCTTGATGAGAAGATTTGGTGTTGAAGTTGTATGTACAACTGACGATCCTATAGACTCACTTGAATACCATAAACAAATTAAAAAGAGTGGTTTCGAAATTCAGGTATTGCCCACTTGGCGTCCGGATAAATCTATGGGTGTAGAAAATGGCGATAACTTTAGGGCTTATGTTGATGTGCTTAGTGAGCTAACAGAAATAAATATAAAGAGTTTCGACGATTATAAATCGGCCATCTCCAATAGGCACGATTATTTTAGCGACAATGGATGTAAACTTGCAGATCACGGAATTGATAATTTCTTTTCGGAGCCATGCACAGAAGAGGAGGCTACTGAGATATTTGACAAGATTTATAATAGACAAGAGGTTCTTACAGACAAGGAAGTTCTGAAGTTTAAATCAATTATGTTACATGAAAATGCTTTGCTTAATCATGATAAAGGTTGGGTTCAGCAGTTTCACTATGGTGCAATAAGAAATAACAACACCAGAATGTTTAAACAAATTGGTGCCGACGCAGGATATGACTCTATGAATGACGTAAGTGATGTTGCTCGTTCTATGTCTCGTTTTTTTGATAGTCTTGAATTGAAAAATAAACTTGCTAAATCAATTATCTATAATCTTAACCCAAGGGACAATTATCTAATTGCAACTATGATTGCTAACTTTCAGGATGGTTCTGTTCCCGGTAAAATACAGTTTGGTTCAGGATGGTGGTTCCTTGATCAGAAAGACGGAATGGAAGACCAAATTAATATTCTTTCAACACAGGGATTATTAAGTAGATTTGTGGGAATGTTAACAGATTCACGCAGTTTTGTTTCTTATCCACGACATGAATATTTCAGAAGGATTTTATGTAACTTAATAGGAAATGACGTTGAAACTGGTGAACTACCGGCTTCTGAATTAGAGTTTTTAGGACAGATGGTGGAAAATATCTGTTATAATAATGCAAAAGAATACTTTAATTTCTAAATTTAACGTTTTTGGAAGAAAGGTTTACGTGATATCTGTGTTATAAACAGGTGATTAAATCTAAATTTGCAAAACAAACTTTTAAAAAATATATTATGTACGAATTATTTAACATCAAAGACAAGGTTGTTGTTATAACAGGTGGAACAGGCGTTTTAGGTGCCTCAATGGTTGAGTATCTTGCATCTCATGGAGCAAAAGTGGCGGTTCTTGCCAGAAATAAAGAAAAAGGCGACGCTCTTATTGATAAGGTTAAGGCTGATGGAGGAGATGCAATATTTCTTCAGACCGATGTTTCTGATGAGGTTGTACTCAAAAAGAATGCTG
>DATGMV010000354.1:0-3067 GCA_035307185.1 Fermentimonas sp.
TCACACTCTATCTTTAAGACAGGCTAACTGTAGTACGCAAGAACTTTTTGTTAAGACTTCTGTTGATAAGTCATAAGGGGTAACCGACTAACAAAAAGGCTTTATAATTACTTTAGAGCTTTCTTAATGAAATTTATGACAGAAGAAGTACAATACACAGAAGACAATATTCGATCACTTGATTGGAAGGAGCATATTCGCATGCGTCCTGGAATGTATATCGGAAAACTAGGAGATGGAAGCTCTTATGATGACGGTATTTACGTTTTGCTGAAAGAGGTTTTAGACAACTCTATTGATGAGTTTGTCATGGGGAATGGTAGAACAATTGAAGTTACGATAAAAGACAAAACTGTAATTGTAAGAGATTATGGTCGGGGCGTTCCTTTGGGAAAGGTGGTTGATGTAGTTTCTAAAATAAATACAGGAGGAAAATATGATTCTAAAGCTTTTAAAAAATCTGTTGGATTAAATGGGGTTGGTACCAAGGCTGTAAATGCTTTGTCTACTCACTTTAGAATAGAATCTTGCCGAGATAATAAAATGAAAGCTGCTGAGTTTTCTCGAGGAGAGCTTACGCTAGATTCTAATATTGAAGAAAGCACTAGGAGGAAAGGGACGAAAGTAATTTTCACTCCAGACGAGGAGATTTTTTCAAATTATCAATATCGCACACAATATATAGAGCGTATGTTGTGGAATTATGTTTATTTGAATCGCGGATTAACCATTATTTTTAATGGTGAAAAATATTTTTCTGAAAGAGGGCTTTATGATTTGTTGGAAAAAAACATGTCGGAAGAACCGCTTTATCCAATAATACATTTAGAAGGAGAAGACATTGAGGTTGCCATTACACATACCATTTCTTATGGCGAAGAGTATTACTCCTTTGTTAACGGACAGCATACAACTCAAGGAGGAACGCATCAAGCCGCCTTCCGAGAGGCTTATGTTAGAACGATACGAGAACACTTTCAAAAAGAGTTTGACATTAGAGACATTCGCTCTTCTATTGTTGCAGCTGTTGCTGTAAAGGTAATGGAACCTATTTTTGAGTCGCAGACAAAAACGAAACTAGGTTCAAATGAGGTAGGCCCAGATGGACCAAGTATGCGGGCTTTTGTATATGACTTTTTAAAGACACAGCTAGATAATTTCTTGCATAAAAACCCTGAAGTTGCTGGGGCATTGTTAAAGAAAATTCTACAATCGGAAAGAGAGCGAAAGGACTTGGCCGGTATTCAGCAGTTGGCACGAAAAAGAGCCAAAGAAGTTAGTCTTCACAATAAAAAATTGCGAGACTGTAGGGTTCACTTTAATAAAGACAAAGGCGATCGAGAAGCTTCAACACTTTTTATTACGGAAGGTGATTCTGCTTCTGGATCAATTACGAAAGTAAGAGATGTGAATACTCAAGCTGTTTTTAGCTTAAAGGGAAAACCTTTAAACTCCTATGGTTTAACCAAGAAGATTGTATATGAGAACGAAGAGTTTAATTTGCTGCAAGCAGCCTTAAACATAGAGGATGGGATTGAAAATTTACGATACAACAAAGTCGTGTTGGCAACGGATGCCGATGTTGATGGCATGCACATTCGACTGTTGTTGATTACTTTCTTTTTACAGTTTTTCCCAGACTTGGTGAAGAACGGACATCTTTATATTTTATCAACTCCACTTTTTAGAGTGAGAGATAAAAGACAAACATTTTATTGCTATAGCGAAGAAGAGAAAAAAAATGCGATAAATGAGTTGAAAGGAAATGCTGAAATTACTAGGTTTAAAGGCTTGGGTGAGATTTCTCCTAATGAATTCAAAAACTTTATAGGTGAAGATATTCGACTTGAGCCAGTTGTAATCGGAAAAGATATGTCTGTACACGATTTGTTAAAATTCTATATGGGAAAAAATACGCCAGACAGACAGGAGTTTATTATTAAGAATTTAAAGTTTGAACAAGAGGTAGTAGAAGAGGCTACTGTTTAAGAAAAAAAGATGGCGAAAAAAGAAGGCGAAAACGAGGAGGAGAAGGATAATATTGACGCAACTGAAGATCAAGAGTTGAATGGATCAAATGGACTTGAGAATGTGATTCAGGTTAGCGGCATGTACAATGAATGGTTTTTAGATTATGCCTCTTATGTAATTCTTGAGAGGGCAGTTCCGCATCTTGGCGATGGGTTAAAACCGGTTCAAAGACGAATATTACACTCTTTAAAAGAGATGGATGATGGTCGTTATCACAAAGTGGCCAATGTTATAGGAAACACCATGAAGTACCATCCACATGGCGATGCCTCAATCGGAGATGCCATGGTACAGCTAGGTCAAAAAGAATTACTTCTGGATACCCAGGGAAACTGGGGGAATATTTTAACTGGTGACAGATCTGCAGCACCTCGTTATATAGAAGTGCGACTTTCTAAATTTGCTCTTGATGTAGCATTTAATAAAAAAACAACCGATTGGACACCTTCTTATGATAGTAGAGGGTTAGAGCCTATTGACTTGCCCATGAAGTTTCCTCTACTTTTGGCACAAGGAGTTGAGGGGATTGCCGTTGGTTTGGCTTGTAAGATTTTGCCTCATAACTTTAATGAATTAATAGATGCTTCTATAAATATATTAAGAGGGAAAAAAACCAACATCTTACCAGACTTTTTAACTGGTGGAATGGCAGACTTTTCTAACTACAACGATGGTTTAAGAGGTGGAAGAATTCGATTAAGAGCAAAGATTGGTCAAATTGATAATAAGACGCTAATCATCTCAGAAATCCCTCATGGCACGAACACTTCCAGTTTAATTGACTCCATTCTTAAAGCGAATGAAAGAGGCAAAATTAAAATCAGAAAGATAGAAGACAATACTGCTGAAAATGTTGAGATTATTGTTAGCCTGCCTAACAACACTTCTCCAGGAAAAGCGATAGATGCACTTTATGCATTTACTGATTGTGAGGTTTCAATTTCGCCTAACTCAGCTGTAATTGAAGATAATAAGCCACAGTTTTTAGGGGTAAATGAAATTTTGAGACTTTCTACTGAGCGAACCAAAGAACTGC
>DATGMV010000355.1:0-6999 GCA_035307185.1 Fermentimonas sp.
TGCTACCTGTTTTTCTTTATCTGTTAGTGAGTTGAAAATTTTATCTATGGTTTTAAGCGGAAACAGTTCATTGCCGGGCATACCTCCTGCAAATGAAATCATATTTGGTGCAGTTGCAAGACTCATTAGGTCGCGTATCTCAGATGAACGCAATTGTGCAACACTTTTCGAAAATATTGTCATATCTATTATTTCTAATGTACAAATGCCAATTAATCTTTTCTACGTCGATTAATTAATTTTTATGGCATAAATTATGGGCGATAACTGTGTTTTAAAGCTGATAAATATCGCTTTGCGAAAGCAATTTCATCCTATTATTCTCAAGTACCTCGGTAACCTGTTTGATGTCGTTTGAACGAATAACAGCAAGTGCAACATTATTATTGGAGAAAGCATACATGTAATCAACATTGATACCTTCGTCCGTCATAATTTGCAGGATACGATAAAGTGATCCCGGTTCATCAGGCATATTAACGCAAACGACATCGGTAAGACCTATGGAGAAACCGCCTTTTTCTAGAGCTTTTTTAGCCAATTCAGGTCGCCCCACCACCATTCTTACAATTCCAAAATCAGCTGTCTCTGCTACGCTCAATGCTGTAATATTTACATCATTCTCGGCCAATATACGGGTTAGCTCTGTTAGTCGCCCCGACCGATCTTCAAGAAATACAGAAAGTTGTTTAATATGCATATTTTTAATTTAAAGTTATTTCCTTAGGTCAATTACACGCTTAGCCTTTCCCTCCGAACGTTCAATGCTGTTTGGTTCCACTAATCTTATTTTTGCGCTTATACCAAGCATACTCTTTATGTTTTGGTCTATACGCCTTCTTATACCCTCGAGTTCACGTATACTATCAGACCAGCTTTTCTCGTCTATCTCAACAAGTATCTCAATTGTATCAAGGTTATTTTCTCGTCTTATAATAAGCTGATAGTGAGGAGTCGTCTCTGAAATATCCATCAGCACAGACTCAACCTGCGATGGGAATATATTCACACCTCTAATTATCAGCATGTCGTCGCTACGACCTAAACATTTCTCCATTCTTACTAATGTACGTCCGCAATCACACTTTTCTCTGTACAATCTAGTCAAATCTCTTGTTCTATATCTTAAAAGAGGCATTGCAATCTTACTGACGGTTGTGAAAACAAGTTCGCCAATCTCACCGTCAGGTAGAACTTCAAATGTTTCGGGATCAATAATTTCCGGTATAAAGTGATCCTCAAAAATGTGATTACCACAATGACAAGAGCACTCCATTGATACCCCCGGACCAATTACCTCGCTTAATCCGTAAATATCATAAGCTTTTATATTTATTAGACGTTCTATCTGACAACGAAATTCGTTTGTCCATGGCTCTGCTCCAAAAACTCCTATCTTCAGTTTTATATCCTTCTCATCTATACCATTGCTTCGAATAGATTCCCCAAGATGTGCAGCATATGAAGGTGTGCAGGCAAGAACAGTAGCATTAAAATCGGTCATAAATTGCAACTGCTTTTTAGTATTCCCTGTAGAAATCGGAATCACTGTTGCACCTATCTTTTCAGCACCATAATGGAGCCCCAAACCACCTGTAAACGGTCCGTATCCATATGCAATCTGAATAGTATCGCCACTGTGTATACCAGCCATTGTCAAGCTCCTTGCAACAACCTCAGCCCAAATATTCAAATCGGTATGTGTATAACCCACAACCGTAGGCTTACCCGTTGTGCCACTCGATGCATGAATCCTTACTATATCGCTTTGAGGCACTGTAAACAGTCCAAACGGATAATTATCTCTTAAGTCACTTTTTGTAGTAAAAGGAAGATGCTTTAGTTGATCCACACTATTTATATCCCCGGGTTCAAGTCCAATCTCTTTAAACTTCGCTCTGTAAAACGGAACATTACTATACATCCGCTTCACCATCACCGCTAACTCTTTACTCTGCAGCCTATGCATCACTTCCCTGTCGGCGCACTCAATATCAGTATTCCAGATCATATTAATTTCTCGAGTATTCTTTGCCAAGTCTGAAAGCCTTCAGATTCATAGCAACAATTTTATCACCTTTTCTCTCAAAAAACACCTCAATTGCCCTCTCTAATTCTTCAGAGCCTATGCCAATATAAGGCGATGCTGCACCTAGCATTGCAATATTGTAAACCTTAGGGCTGCCTGCTTCTTTTGCAATAGACTTTGCTTCTACGAGCATACTTGAAGCCGAAGCCTTGATGTCTTTCAGAAGTGCCTCCTGATCAGGATAATTACTAATGTTTTCATATGGTTCAACAGCTGTAACAATTACCCCTTCAGGTGAAAGAAAAGGTAAATACCTTAGCGACTCTATTGGTTCAACAGATAAAATCAAATCTGCTCTTCCTAAAGGAATAAGATCTGAGTAAATCTCTTTTGATGAAATGCGTAGATGCGATTCCACAGCTCCGCCCCTTTGACTCATGCCATGTACTTCAGCCTGTTTCAGGTTCAGCCCCAAATTCATGGCTGCCAAATCAATAATTGATGCAATGGTAAGAATCCCTTGTCCACCAACACCTGAAATTATTATATTTTTCTGCATAATTAAGTTCAATCAATTCTTGCTCCTTTTCATAGTCTGCACACACTCACGTTGAGATATTATCACCGATACCCCTTCATATTCAAACTCCTCTTTCATTATGGTAATATTATCTTCAAGATTCTTTTTAAGCGGCACAATCATTCGTATATGACTCTCCTCAACACCTATTCCTTTGCAAATATCAAAGAATCGGCCTGTCCCCGAAGAGGTTTGCCCACCTGTCATAGCAGTTGTATCGTTATCAGAAATAATCACTGTTAGTGAAGAATTGTCATTCACTGCATCAAGTAAGCCTGTCATCCCCGAATGAGTAAAAGTGGAATCTCCAATAACGCATACAGCCGGTTTCATACCTGCATCTGCAGCTCCTTTTGCCATAGTAATTGAAGCACCCATATCAACGCAGGTACTAATAGCATTATATGGAGGTAGAGCACCAAGCGTGTAGCAACCTATATCGCCAAAGACATGCTTTTGAGAATAATCCTCCATAACAATATTTAAAGCATCAAACAGATCGCGATGGCTGCATCCCTGGCAAAGCATGGGCGGTCTGCCTACCACTATCTCAGGTATTACCCGTTTGTCGTTTGTACTCACTCCCAGTGCCTTTGCCAACAGGTTGGGTGAAAGCTCTCCGGTGCGGGGCAAAGCACCATCAAGTCGACCCCTAAATATGTCATTGCCAAAATACCCTTTCAACAGTTCTTCTATAACGGGGTACCCCTCTTCTACAATCAGAATATCATCATATTTTTGGGTAAACTCTTTTATTTTATTTTCAGGTAATGGATATTGAGATATTTTAAGTACAGGTAAATCAAGATTGTAAAACTCATTTACCTCCATTGTGTAATTAAACCCTATCCCAAAAGCAATAACTGCTTTCTTACCTTTTCCTTCCACAACTTTGTTAAAACATGATTCTTCAGACAAAGCAACCAGCTTCTCCTGTTTTGATAATAATTTTTGATAGTTCTTCCTTGCATTTGCGGGCAGTAAGATCCATTTTCCTTTATCTGTAGAGGGGTCAAGAGAGTTTTGTTTGCGAGACTCCCATGGTTTAATCACCGATCGTGAATGTGATAATCGAGTGGGAATACGTAAGAGTACAGGTAGTCTCAACCTTTCAGATAGGTCGAACCCATAACGAGTCATATCGTAAGCCTCCTGTTGGTTAGATGGTTCCAATACCGGAATCATGGCAAACTTACCGTAAACCCTGCTATCTTGTTCGTTTTGTGAAGAGTGCATGGAGGGATCATCTGCCACCACTAAGACCAATCCACCGTTAACACCTGTGATGGATGAGTTCATAAACCCATCTGCAGCTACATTGAGTCCCACATGTTTCATGCAAACCAAAGTCCGTTTTCCTGCATACGACATGCCAAGTGCTGATTCGTAAGCCGTCTTTTCATTTGCCGACCATGACGAACGCACCTGATGTTCTTTACCGTGAGGTGATTTCTGAATAAACTCGGTTATTTCTGTAGATGGTGTACCCGGATAGGCATAAACCCCCGAAATACCGGCATCTAATGCCCCTTGCGCAATAGCTTCGGCACCAAGTAGTAATTGTTTCATCTTTTATTGTAAAACCTGTGTTAAAAAATCGTTTTAAAATCAAAACGTGGTATAATATTACAAAATTACAAAAAAATAAGCTTTATAGCTACAAATTCTCAATAAGATATATTACTTGAAATATCTTTTGCTAAAAGATGAATGTATTACAAATTGATAATTAAGATAACAAAAAAGCGAACCTCACAATGGGGTTCGCTTAGAAATTTATATCATAATAATATATTAGTTATTATTACCTTCTTCTCTAGGAGGTCGTTCCATTAGCACCTTACGTGAAAGCTTAAATTTTCCTGTACGAGAATCAATATCAATGAGCTTCAATTGAATCTTATCTCCCTCTTTGATACCGGTATCCTCTATTCTTTCGATACGTTTCCAGTCGATTTCCGAAATATGCAGCAAACCATCTTTTCCTGGTAAGAACTCACAGAATAAACCATATGGCATTACCGATCGAACTGTAGCTTCGTACACTTCACCAACTTCTGGAACTGCAACAATACCTTTTATCTTATTCATTGCAGCATCAATAGAAGCCTTGTTGTTAGCTGAAACTTCAATCCTACCTTTATTATTTACCTCTTCAATAGTAATAACAGCACCAGTCTCTTCCTGAATGCCTTGAATTATTTTACCTCCCGGTCCGATAACTGCACCAATGAAATCTTTAGGAATTTCTAAAGTTTCAATGCGAGGAGCATGAGGTTTCATATCAGCACGTGGTTCGGTTAATGTTTCCATTATTTTACCCAAGATGTGCTCTCTGCCCTCTTTTGCTTGTGCAAGTGCTTTTTCAAGTATCTCGTAAGACAATCCGTCTACTTTAATATCCATCTGCGTTGCCGTAATACCATCTTTGGTTCCACAAACTTTAAAGTCCATATCGCCAAGGTGGTCTTCGTCACCAAGAATATCAGAAAGGATAGCATATTTCTCACCTTTATTCTCTGAAATCAATCCCATAGCGATACCACTAACAGGTTTTTTAATCTTTACACCAGCGTCCATTAATGCAAGAGTACCAGCACAAACAGTAGCCATTGAAGATGAACCGTTCGATTCCAAAATATCAGATACAACACGAATCACATATGGATAATCTGTTGGTATCATTCTCTTTAGGGCACGGTTCGCAAGGTTTCCATGACCAATTTCACGTCTTCCTGTACCACGTTGTGGACGAGCCTCACCTGTTGAGAAAGGAGGGAAATTGTAGTGAAGTAAAAATCTATCATGACCTTTTACCAATGCATCATCCACAATCTTTTCATCAAGCTTGGTACCTAATGTAACAGTTGTCAGCGATTGAGTTTCACCTCTTGTAAAAAGTGCAGAACCATGTGGTCCGGGAATGAAGTCAACCTCACTCCAGATAGGTCTTATCTCTGTAGTTTTTCTTCCATCAAGGCGTTTTCCTTCATCAAGGATACTTCTACGCATAGCTTCTTTTTCAACATCGTGGTAGTATCTCTTAATTAGTGGAGCTTTTGCTTCAAGCTCTTCTTCAGGAAAGCTCTCGAGGAATTTTTCGAGCACACTTTCAAAAGCTGCAAGTCGCTCATGTTTATTTGGATTTTGAGAAGATGCTGCCTCATATGCAGGAGCATAGCAACTGTCCCAAACTTGTTTCTTTAAATCTTCATCATTTTCTTCATGGTTGTACTCTCGTTTAACAGTCTTTCCAACCAATTCTGTTAATTCTTTCTGAGCTTGACAATGCTTTTTAATCTCTTCATGAGCAAATTTTATTGCATCCAGCATCTCAGCTTCAGAAACTTCGTCCATCTCACCTTCAACCATCATTATGTCGTCGATAGTAGCACCAACCATAAGATCCATATCAGCTTTTTGAAGTTCATCAAATGTTGGATTTATAACAAGTTTACCATCAATACGAGCAACTCTAACTTCAGAAATAGGACCATTAAAAGGTATATCAGAAACTGCAAGTGCTGCAGATGCTGCAAGTGCTGCAAGTGCGTCTGGCATCTCTTCCCCATCAGATGAGAAAAGTATCACATTTACAAAAACATCGGCATGGTAATCACTTGGAAACAATGGACGCAACACTCGGTCGATAAGACGGCTTGTCAATATCTCCGAGTCAGAAGGTCTTCCTTCACGTTTCAAAAAACCACCCGGAAAACGTCCGGCAGATGCATATTTTTCTCTGTATTCCACTTGTAGTGGCATAAAGTCTGTACCTGGAGTAGCATCTTTAGCTGCAGTAACAGTAGCCAGTAAAAAAGTCTCTCCTACACGTAATGTAACGGATCCATCGGCCTGCTTGGCCAACTTTCCCGTTTCCAGCGTAATCTCACGTCCGTCTGACAGTTCGATACGCTTAGTTATTGGATTCATCATAAATAAATTGTTATATCTTCTTCCTAAAAATTTAGGCAAAGTTACACAAAGTTTTGGTTTATTGGATAATCCGTTGTATAAAAAAGCAGGAATACCTTTTAAAGATACTCCTGCAATAAGGAAAAGTCAAGATGTTGTTAATAAAAAATGTTTAATTTCTTTCCCCTATTTAGAAACCTCAACCCTGCGGGCTTTAATTGTCAATGTTTCTTTTCCCGATGTTTTCGGGTCCTTTCCTTCTCCTGAAGTTGTCATTCTTGAAGCATCAATACCTTTGCCAACAAGATATGCTTTCACAGCTTCAGCCCTACGAAGAGAAAGCCCATCGTTGTAATTATCAGAACCATGATGGTCGGTGTAACCGGTAATAACTACATCTTCATTAGTAAACTCCTTCAATACGCTAACGATAGTGTTCAGATTCTCAGAATATTTTTGAGTATCTACTATATCA
>DATGMV010000356.1:0-2549 GCA_035307185.1 Fermentimonas sp.
TGACCTCCTGTAGCTGAAGTTGGATTCCCATAATAGATTTCTTCACCGTTTGGATCAATTAGATGCAAATCAACATCATTTAGTTGATCCCAAGAAAGGCTTACTTGCAATATACCAGTTCCAGCATCCATTAAGTTGACGACTAAGTATTCATATACACTAAAGTTGCCTAAGCCATCGCTTACAGAAAAAGATATCGTAAAAGTTCCAGTCACACCTTGTCCAATCAGTAATCGTAAATCGGTCATAGCCATTGTGCCTCTATTTGCCCCATCTCTGTCTGCAACTAGTGGTACTGTAAAATACCCCTTCTGATCTTTTACACCCACTACTACTTGAGTTGCATTCTCGCTACCAGTAAGATGGATTAAGTTACTTCCTCCAGCCAAGACTGTTGAATTACCACTGATACTTAAAATCTCCAGTGATTGTGAATTACTAGCTGGCATTGGTCTTCCATTAAAATCACCATCGCTAATGTTAAAATAATTTTGCTCGAAATCAGCACGATTCACAAGATCCTCCTCTGGATTATCGCTGTCTTTACTACAAGAAGCAATAATGCCTCCCAGGAATAAAAAGAGTACGATGAATTTTCCTACTTGGGAAAATTTTCGATTGTTGTTTTTCATTTTGTTCAAATTTTAGATTAATTAGTTGTTTTCTATCTGCTAAAGATAAAAAATATATTAACATATTATTTGGTTTTGAATGTTAAATTCATTTCTTGTCAATTGAGAATGTAGCCATTACAGACACAATAACGTCATTAATCCCTATTCATAAGGCTATATCACCGCAAATGAAATTGAATTGAGACATCAAAGATTGAAAGGAAAGTTGAAAACTTCATCTAAAAAAATAAAGGTTGAAGGTTTCTTATAAAACAATTTCCGCCCACTTTATTTATTCCCGAATATTTCGAAAATCACAAAAGGGGGCGGAAGCCTATAGTATGGTTAAGAAAAGAATGCTATATTTTAATTCAATATAAATTTCTTAGTTAATGTATGGTTATTTTCAAGTACAAAATGCGCTATATAAAACCCATTTGCAAATTGATTTAACTCTAAGCTTCCGTTTTCGTTATTTACTTCAGAAGACATAATGCGCTGTCCTGTAACATTGAATATCGAAATTTCTTGAACTACAGAAGAAGTATTATTTAAATTATAGTTCAACGCTTTGTCTTTTACAAATACACTCATTGCAGCTTGAGAATAATCATCTACCCCAAGTGTCTGTGGTTTAGCTGCTTCAATAAGAAACTCTAATCCTAATTTCGCGAATTTTACAGCGTGTTCTGGAGTATTAAAAAAAGAATAAACATCGCCCGGAGTATGAATCATAGGATTGTCCTGCCCCATAGCAGCTTCAAATGGGAAAGCTGCGTCATATCCGTACTCTGCCCAACTTGCGTGATCTGAACAACCGTAACCACATTCAGTATAATTGTAAGTAAATGCGTGGTCGCCAGAACCATTATAATGATCCATTAAAGCAACAAGGTAACCGTTTAAAGCAGCACTGTTATACCAGTCTGTAGTAATATAAATATCGTCATTAGAGCCGTTATAACCTGTCATATCAAATTGTACATAAGCTACAACATTTACGTTATTATCAGCATAACTACTAGCTATTTCATCAGATCCTACTAACCCTATTTCTTCTGCGGCATAGGCCATAACTTCTATAGTTCTATTTGGAACAAATTCTTTTTCCAATAAAACACGCACCATTTCGTTCAAAGAAGCAATTCCCGAAGCATTGTCGTCGGCACCAGGAGCATCATCTCTATTCCAAGTTGTGGAATCAATATGACCTCCAATAATTACAAATTCATCTGGAGTATTGGCGCCATCGATAGTTAAAATTACAGAAGGCATTGGTGTGTTTACGTGATCGACAATACGTGTTCGAATATCCGTCCTACCAGATGCAGCAATCATTAAGTCCCATTTTGCTTGTTGATCTAACACAGATTGCTCTGCTTGTGGCTTGGTGTGAAACCGCGTTCCATAACCCTGAAGATTCAAGATATCATTTTCAATGTTAGTTCCATCTACAAGGTCTAAGCATTGGTTCACAAAAGCATCTTCTGTGATAGTATAATCTATTGCTGTACCTCTGCGAACAATAGGGTTTAATGCCGCTAAAGCCTTTTCTTCGGAAGCGCGAAAAATATAACCCGGCCCATGGGTAATAACATTGTCATGAATGTGATGTGTAACTTCTTCAGATAATAATACTGCAGCCTGAGTATCGGTTGTTGCCAAAATCTCCATCTCATCAGGATAAAGCGCTTTAAAAGACACTGCATCAGCGGCATCCATCGATGCATAAATTGCTGGCGTGCTTTGCGCAAACAAGCCAATTGGCAATAGTAGAAATAATAATATTCCAGTAGTGAGTTTTTTCATTGTCGTATATATAGTGTTGGATTGGTAAAAATAAAATTTCTGACGAACTTCTCGCTATATCGATTCAGTTTATTTATTCTCATATCAATTGGTTTCAAGTTAAATAAATCCATATTTCATATTTGT
>DATGMV010000357.1:0-2983 GCA_035307185.1 Fermentimonas sp.
GGAACATGCGGCCCGTCATTTTCTAGAATTGCTAGGTGAGAAACCATTGCCGCTATTTAATCCACTTAGTGCCGCCGGCGTCGGTGTGCCTGGAGCGGTTGGGGGTGTTGCTGCGGCGCCACAGCAAAGAGCCGGTTGGGATCCGACGGCCAAGCAACTCTACAACGCTCTCAATCTCCTTGTAGTCTGCTGGGATTCGCCTCCGGGCCCGGCGCTAGCCAGTATCAAGCAAAAGGTTGAGCGTTTTGGGGATCGGCCGCCATTTCTTAGTCAGGTTAAGGCTGTTAACACCATAATTTCTCGGGATTTCAAAAAGCGCACACTTACTGAAATGATTGATGAGCTTGCAACAGAAAACAAGATCAAGCCCTATCGCTTCGAGCTACTCAACGAACTTCTTGAGGAAGCAGGCATAGAGTCCAAGTACGGCTAACAAGCTGCTGTTGCTGGACAATTTTTACACCGCTGTGCGACTTAAAAATTGCCGCAAAGCTCAGCGTTACATGCTTCCAACATTAAACCTTCAGTTTAAATTAAATAAGTTTTGAATATGAATGACGAAGCAATTAATAATTTATTGACCAATGTTGATTCCTTAATAAATCACACATGTCACTTCACGTTTGATTTAACCAAGCCAGAGGGTAAAGCTCATAAAGGCGTGTGCGTAAAATATACAGACCTGCAAGAACGAAGGAGTGATTTTTTACGAGAGTTGAAAAACACGGTATGTAGCTGGGTTTACGGAAAAGATAAATATAACACTCTTTTTAAAAAAGAATTAGAGAAAAGAGGCCATGACTACCAAAATGCTTCATCGCATATAGATAGCTTGGCAAGAGATAAGTTCAGGAAAGGGATTCCACAAGGTCAATTTGGTGAATTATTGCTATTCAATTTTTTGCAATATTTTTTCAAAGCACCTGCCTTACTAAGAAAAATGCCTTTGACTACTAGTAGAGGTCACGAGCGTTTCGGTGCTGATGCAATTCACTATAAAAAAAGCGGTATGGACAACATTGTTTTCATTGGTGAATCCAAAGCATATAAGTCAAATTATAAATTCAAACAAGCATTTTCTGAGTCGCTCAGCAGCATAGTTGATACTTATGAATCTTTACAAGAGGAGTTGTTGTTATATACATATGATGATTTCATTGATCCAAAGCTACAAGATATTGCTGAGAAACTTAAAGATGGTGAATTAGAGAATGTGAGATATGAGCTTGTCTGTTTGATCTCATATAATGAATTAAATGGCCCTCTTGGTGAATGTGAGATAGAAATAAAGAAAAATATTGAAAATATAATTCTAGAAAGGTTTTCATCGCTAGCCCCAGACGTTACAAAAGATATAAGTAAGCCGTTAATTCAAAGGCTTCACTATATAGTGTTCCCATTTTGGAGTTTCGATGAGATGTTGGAAGGTTTTGATTCATGACTAATATATCCTACTCACAAAAAGATATTGTAAACAATCTTCTAAAGATTGAGCATAGAAATTATGCGGCCACTCTGGGGCTAATAGATGTTCCTGCAACTCGTATTGAGAGAAAGGAGCTGGCAGAAGCTATATCGGTTGTTGATAGGTTATCAAGAAATGATCAAGAGTTTGCGAAGCGGGTAGCAATATTAACAATTGCTTTATCGTGGGAGTACACAAACGAAGACTATAAAGACTCATTGCGAGAAATATATATCATCGCATTGTCTCGAATGGGTATAGCTCCATCAACAGTATTGGTTGATGAAAACTTCAAAAATGAAGGTGTCTACAGTCCATTTAGTAGTTACATGAACAAGCTTTCAGTGATTGCAAATCAATTGAAGTATGAGGTTAATATTTATGATAAAGAATATCTACTAACAGATTTTCAAAAGAGAGTTTGGGACTCTATAGACACCAATAAAGTTGTTTGTATCTCGGCTCCAACATCTGCTGGAAAATCATTTTCAATATACTTAAAAATTATTCAAAAGCTAACGCAAGGTTATAAAAGCGTAGTTTATGTTGTTCCTACAATAAGTCTTGTGAACCAAGTAACGAAAGATCTTTCTAGTTTGGTCAAAGAGTTTAATCTTCGTGACACTGAAATATATACTCACATTCAAGAAGAACAGCCAGAAAAGTATATCTATGTCTTAACGCAGGAGAGAGCCATATCAGGGTTCGGTGAAGAAACTCACTTTGAAAATTTAGATATGCTAGTTGTAGATGAAGTCCAAAATATTGAACGTGTTGCAAATGATGGCGATCAAAGATCAAAAATATTGTATGATTTTCTAAAAGAGATAAAGCATCAGACTAATACGAAAAAAATTATTCTAAGTGGCCCTAGGTTAAAAAATGTAGGGAATCTCGGTTTTGATATATTTGATGAAGTCTCATATGAAGCAGAAACAAAAGTACCACCAGTGGTCAATATTACTTATTCGGTGTCGAAGTTCAGAGGGATGTTTTATTTCAACCAATACAGTGATATTTCCGATGAGCCAAATTCTATTATCATTCAGAACAATGAAAAAATTAAAGGCTTAGGAGGTACGCAATACAATGATAACTTTCATAGTTATTTAGATTTTATAATCGGACGCATAAATAATAAAAGTAATTTAATATTTTCGCCAACAGCGAACCAAGCACGAAAGACAGCCATTTACCTCTCAAAAAATACATGCGCTAAAAATATAGATGAAGTTGGATCGCTGTCAGAATATATTGCAGAGTTCGTTCATAAAGACTATGACTTGGTTGATCTAGTACAGAGTGGAGTGGCTTATCATACAGGTAAACTTCCACTTCATATTCGTTCTGCTATTGAAGACTCATTTTCTAAGGGGATAATAAATAACATTGTCTGCACAACTACTTTGATGCAAGGTGTTAATTTTCCAGCTTCAAACATAATTGTAAGAAACCCATACCTATTTACTAGGAGAATGAAAAACAGAGAGAATGTTAAACTATCAAACTATGAATTTT
>DATGMV010000358.1:0-9189 GCA_035307185.1 Fermentimonas sp.
GACATAGAGAATGATGTTTTCCTGATTGGCAGAGATCATTTAGGTATAATTCCACTGTATCAGGGATGGGATGATGACGGAGCTTATTATATTGCGTCAGAATTGAAAGCACTGGAAGGTTTTTGTAGCAAAATTGAGGAGTTTCCACCCGGGCATTACTATTATAGCAAAGATGAAAAACCAACCAAATGGTATAATCGCAACTGGATGGAATATAGTAATGTTGAGGATAATGTTTCTAATATTTCTTTATTAAGAACATCGTTAGAGAAAGCAGTTAAAAGACAGCTTATGAGTGATGTTCCTTATGGTGTTTTGCTTTCGGGAGGCTTGGACTCTTCTATTATTTCGGCAATTGCTGCTACACACACACACTCATTGCACTCTTTTGCTATTGGGTTAGAGGGTTCGCCAGATTTGATAGCAGCAGATAAAGTGGCAAAACATATTGGAACCAAGCATCATGAGGTAAAATACACTATTCAAGAGGGTATTAATGCTTTGCGTGACGTTATATATCATATTGAGACATACGATGTAACAACTGTACGTGCAAGTACGCCTATGTATCTTATTGCTCGCTATATTAAATCATTGGGGATAAAAATGGTGCTATCGGGTGAAGGTGCCGATGAAGTTTTTGGAGGTTATTTATACTTTCACAAAGCCCCCAATGCCGATGAGTTTCACAAAGAGACAGTGCGAAAGTTAAGCAAGTTACATCAGTATGATTGTCTGAGAGCTAATAAATCGCTCGCTTCGTGGGGTGTTGAAGGTAGAGTGCCATTTCTTGATAAGGAGTTCCTGGATGTAGCAATGAGCATTAACCCCAAAGATAAAATGGCAGTTAATGGTAAAATTGAAAAACATATACTTAGAAAGGCTTTTGAGAAATATTTGCCTCATGAGGTAGTATGGAGACAGAAAGAACAGTTTTCGGATGGCGTTGGGTACGGCTGGATAGATTCTCTTAAAGAAATGGCTGAGAAGGTTGTTTCAGATTTTCAAATGAGTAATGTGAGAAGTAGATTTCCATTAAATCCGCCACTTACTAAAGAGGAGTACATGTATCGATCAATATACTCAGACTTATTCCCATCAGATAGTGCGGCGTTATGTGTTCCATCTGTTCCATCTATAGCTTGTAGTTCACCTGTTGCACTGGAATGGGACAAAGCTTTTACGGAAAATGCCGACCCATCTGGTAGAGCAGTGAAGACAGTTCATTATAGTCAGAATATGGTTTATGATATAAATGAGTTGGTTTAAGCATATTTACACATAAAAAGATTAATTTTGTGTTTGAATTTGAGAACAAACACAGAATAGTATGTCATCATTACGTTTTAATGCAGTAGAAGAAGCGTCAAAAAGAATCCCTGTTGAAGTAGAAACCCCAAGTAAGTTACCTTCGGAGTATTTTGGAAGTAACGTTTTCAACCGCTCACAGATGTCTAAATTTCTATCTAAGGAAACTATGGGCATTGTGCTGGAAGCAATAGACATGGGAACTACTTTACACAGAGAGATAGCCGACCATGTGGCTGCAGGGATGAAAATGTGGGCTATTGAGATGGGTGCAACCCATTATACACATTGGTTTCAACCGCTAACTGAAGGTACAGCAGAAAAACATGACTCATTTATTGACTATGCAAATGGTCCGGGTGAAAGTATAATTGAACGCTTTTCAGGTAAGGTGTTGGCTCAACAAGAACCGGATGCATCGAGTTTTCCGAGTGGTGGTATACGCAATACTTTTGAAGCAAGAGGATATACAGCATGGGACCCTTCGTCTCCTGCTTTTATAATGGATGACACATTATGTATTCCAACTGTTTTTATCTCTTATACAGGTGAGGCTCTTGACTACAAAACTCCTCTGCTTAAATCTATTAGCGCTATTGATAAAGCTGCCGTTGATGTTTGTAAATATTTTTACCCAAAAGTTAGAAAGGTCTATACTTTCTTGGGTTGGGAACAAGAGTACTTTTTAGTTGATAGGGCACTTTGTGCTGTGAGACCTGATCTAAGTTTGACAGAACGCACTCTCATGGGACACGATAGTGCAAAGAATCAGCAGCTTGAAGATCATTATTTTGGAGCAATCCCTCCACGAGTGGCTGCTTTTATGCGTGAAGTGGAGTTTGAAGCATACAAATATGGCATACCTCTGAAAACAAGACACAACGAGGTGGCACCTAACCAGTATGAATTAGCACCAATATTTGGAGAGGCAAATTTGTCTGTAGACCAAAACTTGTTGGTGATGACTTTAATGAGAAGAATTGCAGCAAAGCATAATTTTAAATTATTACTTCACGAGAAACCTTTTGCAGGCATAAACGGTTCGGGGAAGCATTGCAACTGGTCTCTTTGTACAGACACAGGGATAGGGCTCTTTACCCCGGGCAAAACAGCTAATGAGAATTTGCTATTTGTAACCTTTTTGGTAAATACAATTATGGCAGTAAACAAACATAATGGTTTGTTAAAGGCTTCTATTATGTCAGCAACTAATTCACACAGACTTGGGGCAAATGAGGCTCCTCCTGCAATAATATCTGTGTTCCTTGGTAAGCAGATATCAGCTGTACTCGATAAAATTGAGAGTAGCTCTGATGATGATGACATAACAGTAGACGAGTTGAAGAAAATGAAATTGGGAGTTGCACATATCCCGGAGGTTTTAATAGACAACACTGATAGGAATCGCACTTCGCCCTTTGCATTTACAGGTAACAGGTTTGAGTTTAGAGCTGTGGGTTCATCGGCAAACTGCTCTTCGGCAATGATTGCACTAAATTCGACCGTTGCAGCTCAACTTATTGAATTCAAGAAAGTAATTGACAAGAAGATTGCTGCAGGTATGAAAACAGAACAGGCAATCTTTGACACTCTTCGCCACTATATTAAAGAGTCTAAACCAATCCGTTTTGAGGGTAATGGATATACCGTAGAATGGGAGGAGGAAGCAAAAAAACGTGGGCTCAATTGTGAAAAGAGCGTGCCATTAATTTATGACTTTTATACCACGAAAGAGTCTGTTAAAATGTTTGAGAGTATTGGTGTACTCAACGAGACTGAACTACATGCTCGCAATGAAGTTAAATGGGAAACATATACGAAGAAAATTCAAATTGAAGCACGCGTGTTGGGTGATTTGTGCATGAATCATATAATACCTGTTGCCACTGAATACCAGTCGATGTTACTTGACAATCTCTATAAAATGAGAATAGTTTTCGATAAAGTGAAAGCCGATAAGCTATCTAAAGAGGATGCAGTTTTAATAGAAGAAATTGCTGATCATATTTCTGCAATAAAGCAAAATGTTGATGATATGGTTGAAGCAAGAAAGTTAGCTAATAAGCTTGAAGATGCAAGAGATAAAGCAATTGCTTATCATGACACAGTTGAGGTTTATTTCAATACTATTAGATATCATGTAGATAAATTGGAGCTTGTTGTGGACAACCGCATGTGGACACTTCCAAAATATAGAGAATTGCTATTTATAAGTTAGGGGCGATCATTATTGATCACCCCCCCCATTCACTTATTTATTTTCGCAGTTTACTGATTTAAACAAACTCATCGCCGTAGCGGAATTTTACATCGGTAACAAAATGCTTTATTCGCTGCTCTTCACTTTTTTGACAAATGAGTAGAACATTATCTGACTCTGCTACGACATAATCATTAAGACCTTGTATAACTACAAGCTTATTGTCGTTCATTGCAACAATGTTATCACTACTTTCTACAAATAGTGTTTTGCAGTTTAAATTTGCATTATTGTTTTCGTCAAGACCTGACACCTCATGTAATGCACCCCAAGTACCAAGATCGCTCCATCCAAAGCTCGTAGATTTTACATAAACATTATCAGCTTTTTCCATTATACCGTAATCAATTGAAACATTTGGGCAAAAGGGAAAACTCTTATCTATGAAATCCTTTTCTTCGGGAGTATTAAATAAATGTTTACCCTCGTTGAATTTCTGGATTATATCAGGCAAATACTTATTGAATGCATTAAGAATAGTGTCGACATTCCATAAGAATATTCCAGAATTCCAAACAAATTCTCCACTTTCAAGGAACTTTGTAGCTAACTCTACATTGGGTTTTTCTGTAAAAGCTTTTACTTTATTTATTCCATCTTTTTCTTCATCGTTCACCTGTATGTATCCATATCCCGTTTCGGGTCTGGTGGGAGTGATTCCTAAAGTGAGCAGCATTGGGTTCTCAGAAACAAATTGCAGTCCTTTTTGAATGTCTTTGACAAATTGATCCTCATTTAATATAAGATGATCGGAAGGTGCAACAACAATATTTGCATCCGGATTTACAGCTTTTATCCTGAAAGTAGCAAAAGCAATAGCAGGAGCAGTGTTTCTTCTTAAAGGTTCAAGAAGAAGTTGTTTGTCTGTAATTTCCGGCAGCTGCTTTTTAGTCATTTCGGAATATAAATCATTTGTAACAATAAAAATATTCTCCGGAGGTACTATTTTCTTAAAACGATCGTAGGTGCTTTGAAGAAGCGACCTTCCTGTACCAAAAAAATCAAGGAACTGTTTTGGCTTATTCTCTTTACTAAAAGGCCAGAAACGACTACCGACCCCTCCGCTCATAATTACACAATAGTTATTATTGTTTCTCATCACCAGTATTCTATATATTTAATAATTTAAAAATCATTTAGTTGATACTCTTAAATAACATTACCTTGATGTTATTTGTTTTGTATCCTAAATTTTAACCCTTAAAGATAACGAAAAAAAGTAAAGACCACTAATATTCAGTAGTAAAAGGGTTTATACTTTTGGAAATATAAAAGAATAAAATATTTTGTAATAACAAAAATATGTGTACTTTTGCACTCACTTTTCTTTAAATAGATAATGCCCAGATGGCGGAATTGGTAGACGCGTTGGTCTCAAACACCAATGGATGCAAGTCCTTGTCGGTTCGATCCCGACTCTGGGTACAGAATACCCTAATTTACTCTCTGTAAGTTAGGGTTTTTTGATAGTTATAAAAGCACATCCGATTTAATTAAAAGTAGAAATCTTATTTCTTCTTTGTACTTAACAAGTAGATTCCACCAACAAAGGCTATTACAGCACCTATCAACTCAATTACTGCAATCTGCTTTGCGCTGCTATCCTCAGCTTTAAGCTCCATACCTAATAAATTTACCGCTGCAGTGCTTTCTTGCAAACCAGTTATTCCTAAATATGCTAAGATTATGGCTACTACAATCAATATTACTCCAATTACTGCTTTCATTTGTTACTTTTTTAGTTTCGACTATTAAATTAAATAAGTTCTTGCCTTAAATAGTTATACATTTAACTGAACAATCGTAAATAGCTTTTAGTTTATAAAGGGAATAAGTTGTTAAAGCTTTGATTAATAATATTTATTTGTAACTTTGTTAATATATTAATCATAATTATATACATATCGCATCATGGTTAAAAATCTCTTCTTCAAAAGTGATAAAAGTCCGAAAAACATACAGATAAAGAAAGATATAATAACTCATTTCATTTCAACAGGTAACGATACTATTTCAGAGTTATCGAAAGTACTCGACTTAAGTGTCCCTACTATAACTAAGTTTATTACAGAGCTTATGGAGCAGGGGCTGATCACAGAATTTGGCAAGGTTCATATTCCAGGAGGAAGACATCCTATTGTTTATGGATTGAATCCCACTTCAGCATATTTTGTGGGTGTTGATATGACCCGCCACCATTTACATATTGCGTTAATGGATTTCACAGGAAACATTGTTGAGAATCAAATTGGAATTCCTTATACATATGAAAATACTACTGAGTCATTCGATAATCTATGCGACCATATTCAAAATTTTATAGATAGAACTGGTGATCGCAAAGAAAAGATATTAAATATAAATCTAAATATTTCTGGAAGAGTAAATCCTGAGTCAGGTTACAGCTATAGTAGCTTTTATTTTAGTGAGCGACCTGTAAGTGAGACTCTTTCGAAAAGATTAAACCGTAATGTGGGTATTGACAATGATACCCGTGCAATGGCATATGGTGAGTATATGAAAGGTGCTGTTGAGGGAGAAGAGAATGTTATATTTGTAAATATTTCTTGGGGACTTGGTATTGGTATTATTATAGACGGCAAACCTTATTATGGTAAATCGGGGTTTTCAGGTGAATTCGGTCACTTTCCTGTTTTTGACAACGAACTACTTTGTCATTGTGGAAAAAAAGGGTGTTTGGAGACAGAAGCATCCGGATTAGCTGTTCACAGAATGGTAAAAGAGCGTATTTCAAATGGAGAAAGCACTATACTCACTAATTTGGTAAAAGATATTGATAAACTGACATTGACCGATATAATTAAGGCAACTAATATGGAAGATACGCTCTGTATTGAGATTATAGAGGAAGTTGGTTTTAAATTGGGAAGATTCATAGCAGGCTTAATTAACATTTTTAATCCTGACCTTGTTGTTGTTGGGGGCCAAGTGGCCGAAACAGAAGGCTTTGTTATGCTACCAATTAAAAGCTCTATAAGAAAATACTCTTTAAACCTCGTGAATAAAGACTCTCAGATTACTGTATCAAAACTTAAAAATAAAGCTGGAGTTATAGGTGCATGCATGATTGCAAGAAGCAGGCTCTTTACAGAATAACTGTTAATTTATTACTTATTAGCCTTTTTCTGTGTCAGATTCTCGTTTTTTATCCTATTTTTGTAAAATACTAATTTTAATTTATATGGATAAAAAACATTTTGAAACACTGCAAATTCATGCAGGTCAGGAACCGGATCAGCTAACAGGCGCAAGAGCAGTTCCGATTTATCAAACCACAGCTTACACATTTAACAGTGCCGAACATGGTGCAAATCTGTTCGGATTGAAAGAGTTCGGTAATATTTATACCCGACTACAAAATCCAACTACGGACGTATTTGAAAAACGAATGGCTGCACTTGAAGGCGGAGTTGCAGCCGTTGCTACATCATCTGGGCAAGCTGCACAGCTCATAGCTATACATAATCTTGCATCCGTGGGCGACAACATAGTATCTACATCATTTTTATATGGTGGTACATACAATCAATTTAAAGTTGCTTTTGCACGTATGGGCATAGAAGTACGTTTTGCCGATGGCGACAATGTTGATAGCATAGAATCTCTTATTGACGAAAGGACTAAAGCAGTTTATCTTGAAACGATTGGGAATCCCGAGTATAATATTCCAGATTTTGAAGCAATTGCAGGTGTAGCTCGTAAACATGACGTTCCATTGGTTGTAGATAACACTTTTGGCCAAGGTGGATATATTTTTAATCCAATAGAATGGGGAGCAAATGTGGTAGTTCACTCTGCAACAAAATGGATAGGCGGACATGGCACCTCGATGGGTGGTGTAATTATAGATGGTGGAAATTTTAACTGGGGAAACGGCAAATTTCCTATGTTTAGTGAACCATCGGAGGGTTATCATGGTATGAATTTCTGGGAAACCTTCGGGTCTGACTCTCCATTTGGCAATATTGCTTTTTCAATTCGCTGTAGAGTTGAAGGATTGAGAGATTTAGGACCAGTTAACAGTCCATTCAACTCTTTCCTATTACTCCAGGGACTTGAGACACTGTCGTTACGTTCGGAGCGCATAAACGAAAATGCTTTAATACTTGCTAATTGGTTAGAGAATCATCCCAAAGTTGAAAAAGTTAATTACCCCGGACTCAAGAGTAATAAATATAATACACTTGCAAAGAAATATCTTAAAAATGGAGGTTTTGGGGGTGTGCTATCTTTCTTCGTGAGAGGAGATGTAAATCAAACAGCTAAGGTTATTGACAGTCTATCAATGATAAGCCATCTTGCTAATGTTGGTGATGCCAAGACATTGGTGATTCATCCGGCAAGCACAACACATCAGCAGTTACCGGAAGATGCACAAATTGCTGCAGGAGTTTATCCAAACATGATTCGTATCTCATTGGGATTGGAGCATATAGATGATATTAAGGCTGATTTAGAAGAGGCATTGAAGAATTTATAGCTCTCTGCTTAAATATGATTTAGTAGTAAAATGGCGGCAGATTTTTGTCCGCCATTTTCTTATAGTATTATATAGGCTTCTGTTTATTTAATAACTTTTTTAATCAATTCATCGTCATAAAGCAACGATCTGAGTTCTTGTTGTAAGTCTACATTACTTACCTCCAAATCTTCTATTAAAACTCGTTGCCAAATCTCTTCAATCCAACGATTCTGCACTACTCCAAACTCATCAATAGGTTGAAACCAACGCAGATACATAAAATTATCGTTTGACAATTTAAAATTCAAGTGGTTAGCCTTTCCCTCTTGACTCTTATTGAATGAATTTACAATATTTTCGGTATAAATGTCACCTTTAATTTCATATGATCCATCAACAGTTATAATTGCGCCATCTTCTGTGGACATAAAATTCATAAATGTGCCATCTTTAAATACCATTTTAAACATTCCGGGAGGTGTTTCTTTGTAACCTGACTCATCGCTATTATGTATAGCTCTTACTTCCCATAGCCCCAAAATTCTATTTTCTATAGTTCCGCCTACATTTGTTCTTGTTAAACTGCAACCGGTCATAAATGCAAGAGTTGTGAGAAAAACAAACAGCCTAATAAAATTTTTCATAATTACTATTTTTTAAAATAATACTGACTAATTTCAACATTCCACCTCTCATAATAGTTAGGTTAACCACTATATTATAACACCTTAAGGAGCATAATAGTTGACTATTTTATTAAATCAATTTCTTCGATTATGTGAGTAGCATTTGCGAACTTATCAATAACAAAAAGAACGTAACGTATATCTACAATAATGCTTCTTTGGTAATCAGGTAGATACTGAATATCACCACCTACACCTTCCCAGTTACGATCGAAGTTGATGCCTATCAACTCTCCATTTCCATTCATAACAGGACTTCCTGAATTGCCTCCTGTAGTATGGGTTGTGATTGCTAAATTAACAGGCATATTACCATCCTGTAGTGCATAATCACCAAAATCTTTATCTTCATATAATTCTTTCAGTTTTTCGTGAACTACAAACTCCCAATTATTAGGGTCTTCCTTTTCAATTATTCCTTGCAATGTAGTTTGGTGACTATATGTTACCGC
>DATGMV010000359.1:0-3015 GCA_035307185.1 Fermentimonas sp.
CCGTTTTCGGTTCTATCAAATCGGAGTACGTTGCTGAGTTCTATCTTCCAACAGGAGCAGAATTCAAGGAGGGTGCCGTGATTGATTCAGTTAGAGCGGTGATATCATACACAACAATGATGGGAGACTCTATTGCTCCAATGGGATTATCTGTGTATGAGGTAACCGAATCCTTAAAAGGAATTGGTAATTATACTCATATAGATCCAATCGAATTCACCAACTCAACTACCCCTATTGGCACTCAATCTTTCACAGGTAGAAACTCTACTTACAGAACAGTGTCTTATACTGCAGAAGATTATTCAACGCGTACATACAGAGAATACTATATCAGTGTTGATTTGCCCAAAGAGCTTGGAGACAAACTTCTTACTGAATATTTAAAACCGGGACGCGGTAAATTATCTGACACTGACAGCTTCAGAGAGTTCTTTCCTGGTCTGTATTTCACAACAAGCTTTGGTAATAGCACAATAATAAGTGTAGACATTACTTCTCTTTATGTTCACTATCACTACTTAGACAAGGAAGGATCATCACAAGGGACAGACACAACTCGCAATGAAGCCTTTAGGATAAACAACACACCAGAGGTAAGACAGATAAAACATATTGTCAGTAACGACGAAGATTTGATAATTGACAACCCCAATTACTCTTATATAAAAAGTCCGGCAGGAGTAAACACTGAGATAGTTTTTCCAGTTTCAGAAATTCACGAGAGCCTGCAGTCAAAAGCACTGAACATGGTTAATTTTACAGTATATGCAATACCTACTGCATCTGAAGATGAAAGAGTAAAAATTAATCCTCCTAACTATTTACTGTTGGTTAACAAGGACTCACTTGATGGTTTCTTTGAAAATCGTAAATTAAGAGATAATGTTACAAGCTTCATATCTGAACGGTTTGATGAATCCACTTATTCATACAAATTTAATAATATCTCCACAATGATTAATTACTATAACATGGAATTTGATGGAGAGCCTTATGACTTAACCTACTATCTCATCCCGGTAGATGCAACGTTTACAACAATTCAGCAGAGCTACTATTCCTCTGGACAGCAAGTACTAACAGATATACATAATCAAATGTGGCCTACTGCTACAATTTTGGACAAACGACCGGGTAGTATGCAACTCGAATTGATATTTAGTGATCTTTGAAAATAGTACTTTTATAAGTTGAGACTATTAATTGTGCATTATCTAAGTATAATCTTATAGAACTTCTTTTAGAACAGAAGTCCTTGCTGTTCGCTATTCCTTTTTCGTCCTAAATGACGATATGCCAAGTCCGTAACTTCCCTACCACGGGGTGTTCTTTTAATGAATCCTTCTTTAATTAAAAAAGGCTCATAAACTTCCTCAATAGTGCCAATATCATCACTCACTGCAGTAGCAATTGTTGATATCCCAACCGGACCACCGTTAAACTTATCAATTATAGTTAGCAGAATTTTATTGTCAACCTCATCCAAACCGTGTTTATCAATATTAAGAGCTTCAAGCGCATAGGTTGAAATAGTTTTATCAATTGAGCCATTACCCTTAACTTGAGCAAAGTCTCTTACCCTACGTAATAGTGCGTTTGCAACACGTGGAGTTCCTCTACTTCTTGATGCTATCTCTACAGCTGCGTTATGATCGCATTTAACGTTCAGTATTTCAGCAGATCGCAATACAATTCCTGTAAGAGTATCAACATCATAATACTCAAGATGCATATTAATCCCAAATCTTGCACGAAGTGGGCTTGTTAACAATCCGCTTCTTGTAGTTGCGCCTATAAGTGTAAAAGGATTTAGATCAATTTGAATTGAACGAGCACTTGGACCTTTATCAATAAGAATATCTATACGATAATCTTCCATAGCACTATATAAATACTCCTCCACTACTGGAGACAAACGGTGTATCTCGTCTATAAAAAGTAGATCCTTAGATTCGAGAGAAGTTAAAAGACCTGCTAAATCACCAGGTTTATCAAGTACAGGACCCGATGTAACCTTAAAACCTACGCCCAGTTCATTAGCAATTATATTTGCAAGCGTTGTCTTGCCCAAACCGGGAGGTCCATGCAGGAGAACATGATCCAAAGACTCGCTGCGTATCCTGGCTGCACTAACAAACACCTTTAGGTTTTCAACAACTTTACCCTGTCCTTTAAAACCATTAAATGTTAAAGGACGAAGATTATTTTCAAAATCACTCTCAGAGTCCTGAAAATTTAGGTTACTATGAATATTGAAGTTTTCTTCCATCTAAATATAGATACAAAAATAGCTATTTTTTGCGAGTATTGAAAACTGCTGTTGCATTCCGTTTTAACCCTGAGAATTTAGCTCTTTTTACAGCTGACCCTCTAAATATTTTACGATATTCTTCCTCGTCCATATTTATCAACTTTATTAAATCTATTGCCATAAAATCTTCTGAAGGCATAAACTCAGGTGTTTTATGAGGGGTAGAAGCTCTGTTCCAAGGACAAACCTTTTGACAAATATCACACCCAAAAACATAATTCTTTAATCTGGGAACAACATAGGAAGATATTTCTGCCTTATTCTCGATTGTTTGATATGAAATACATTTATTTGCATTAACTCTGAAAGGTTCTTCAATTGCACCGGTAGGACATCCATCTAAACAACGAGTACAATTACCACAATTTTCAAGTATCGGTTTGTCATATTCAAGCTCAATATCAATAATTAGTTCACCAAGGAAGAAGTATGAGCCTTTACCCGGAATAATTAATAGACTATTTTTTCCAACGAATCCTAAACCGGCTTGTGCAGCCCAAAAACGTTCAAGTACTGGAGCAGAGTCTGAGAAATACCTCCCCGTTACCTCCGGCTTGCGAATTGCAATGAATTCAAACAGTTCTTTTAATTTAGAACGAACAATATCATGATAATCTTTACCGTAAGCATAGTATGCAAACTGTGGAGCATGAGTAGCCTGTTTCTCATGAGGATAGTAATTTAAAGCAACAGATACTATT
>DATGMV010000360.1:0-11114 GCA_035307185.1 Fermentimonas sp.
AAAACAAAAGCAGATGCCCCGAGTGCAGCTGTTGATAAAATGGATCCACAAAATGACTCATAAAGATCGGCACCCATTCCGGCTACATCGCCAACATTATCGCCAACATTATCTGCAATTGTAGCAGGATTACGAGGATCATCTTCCGGGATTCCTGCTTCAACCTTACCAACTAAATCTGCACCTACATCAGCAGCCTTTGTATAAATTCCACCACCTACACGTGCAAATAAAGCTTGAGTTGAAGCACCCATTCCGAAAGTCAACATTGTTGTAGTTATCATTATAAGTTTATGACCAGCATCGGCATCATCCACAAAGTTGTCAAGAATCAAGTACCATGCAGAGATATCTAAAAGTGCAAGACCCACTACAACGAGACCCATAACAGCACCTGATCTAAAAGCGATCTTCAACCCCTGATTTAGTGAACGCTGTACAGCATTGGTTGTTCTCGCTGAAGCATAAGTTGCTGTTTTCATTCCAAAGAAACCTGCCAGTGCAGAAAAAAATCCACCTGTTAGAAATGCAAACGGAACCCAATTATTCTGTAATCCAAAATAGGCCATTAACGTAAATAATAGTGCTAAAATGATAAAAACGATCAGCACCACTTTGTATTGTTGTTTAAGATACGACATAGCACCTTCACGTATAAAACCGGCTATTGTTTTCATTCTTTCGGTGCCCTCACTCTCCTTCATCATTCTTTTGAAGAAGTAATATGCAAAAAAAAGAGCTGTAATAGATGCGATAGGAACAAGATAAAAGTAATTCATAGGTTGTTGTTTTTAGATTTAAAGCAAATATGCGAAAATAAATGCAAACAAACTGTAATATAGATATAAAAAAAACCACCCTATTAAAGGTGGCCTTTTAAAAATATTAGGAATCAGTATATTATCTTATCTGATCTTTTTGTAGCCATAAACTGCTCTATCACCTAATTCTTCTTCAATGCGAAGTAATTGGTTATATTTAGCAGTACGGTCTGAACGGCTAAGTGAACCGGTTTTAATTTGACCAGCATTAGTTGCTACAGCAATATCTGCGATTGTAGCATCTTCTGTCTCACCCGAACGGTGTGAAGTTACACTTGTATAACCATGTCTGTGAGCCATCTCAATTGCGTTCAAAGTCTCAGTTAATGTACCAATCTGATTTACTTTGATTAGAATAGAGTTACCGCAACCCATCTTAATTCCTTTCTCAAGGAAATCAACATTAGTTACAAAAAGGTCGTCTCCAACAAGTTGACATCTATCTCCAATTTTATCTGTAAGCAATTTCCAACCATCCCAGTCGTTTTCATGCATACCATCTTCAATTGAGTCGATAGGGTATTTTGTGATTAACTCTTCAAGATAAGCTGCCTGCTCTTCACTTGAGCGCTTTTTACCGTTTTCACCTTCAAATTTTGAATAATCATACACACCATCAACATAAAACTCTGATGCAGCACAATCTAATGCAATCTTTACATCATCACCAGGTTTGTAACCGGCATTTTGAACTGCAGTAAGAATTGACTCAAGTGCCTCCTCTGTACCACCTCCAAGATTAGGAGCAAAACCACCCTCATCTCCAACAGCAGTGCTTAAACCTTTATCGTGAAGAACTTTCTTTAATGCATGAAATACTTCAGCACCCATACGAAGACCTTCTTTGAATGATTTTGCACCTACGGGGCGAATCATAAATTCTTGAAATGCAATAGGTGCATCTGAGTGAGAGCCACCATTTATGATATTCATCATAGGAACTGGAAGCACGTATGTATTAGTTCCTCCAATATAGCGGTATAAAGGAAGATCAAGGTAGTGAGCAGCAGCTTTTGCAACTGCAAGAGAAACACCAAGAATTGCGTTTGCACCTAAATTTGATTTTGTTTTTGTGCCATCAAGATCTATCATTTTGGCATCTATCTTAGTCTGCTCTGTAACATCCATTCCAATTAATTCCGGAGCAATAATATCGTTGATATTTGCTACTGCTTTCAGAACTCCTTTTCCTAAATAACGACTTTTATCGCCATCACGTAATTCTAATGCTTCGTTTTCACCTGTTGATGCTCCAGATGGTACAGCAGCACGTCCGAATGCTCCTGATTCTGTAAAAACATCAACTTCAACAGTTGGATTACCTCTTGAATCCAATACTTCTCGTCCTAAAATACTTACAATTCTCATGTTGTTGAATTTTATATATTAAATTTATCTATTTATTTGCGGATAGTTACCACTTACTAAAATATAACCTAAAATTGATAAAGCAATTCTCTGCTTTTTGTGTTGACAAATATACAATTTTTTCCTGTAACTTTAATATTTTCAGGTTATAAATTATCACCTATCACTCAACTTCCTGCATTAACCGTAGCAATTAATTCACTCAGATTAGAGGTTATAAGTTTCACAGAAATTGCCATTAAAATTACACCGAAAAATTTACGAAGAATGTAAGATCCACTTTCTCCTAAAATCTTTTTTACCGCATCAAGGTATCTCAGTACAAGATATACAACAGCCATATTGATCAACACAGCAATTATAATATTGGCTATACTATATTCTGCTCTCATTGAAAGTAATGTAGTAAAACTACCGGGTCCTGCTATTAGTGGAAATACAACAGGAAAAAGGGTTGAAGAATTATCTTCTGAAGGATTATCGTTCTTGAATATTTCTACACCAAAAATCATTTCTGTAGATATAATCAATAGGACTATGGCACCGGCTACTGCAAAAGCAGACACGTCTACCTGAAACAACTTTAACAACCATTCCCCTACAAACAAAAAGCCCACTAAAATTATGGTTGAGTAAAAAGTGGCTTTTTCGGGATGTATTGTTCTGTTGTTGCTTCTTAGGTTAAGGAATATTGGTACAGATCCGGTAACATCAATTATTGCAAAAAGCACAAGAAAAGCACTTATAATTTCCAGAATGTTGATATCCATGAATTTTCAGTTTAAAATATATTTTAGAATAAAGAAAGACCACAGTTGCAAATTGACTACAAAAATAACATTTTTGCCCAAAACATCAAAGAGTTAGTTGAATTGTGTCAGATTAGACCTTCAATTTTTCATATGAAAAAGGTGAAGGATGAACATAATTAAGGTATTTAATTATTTTAAATGTATTAAAATGGTGGTAAAACCTTTTTTTGAAACTCTTCAAATTGGCGCAATTATTATTACAGTCTTCCAGATCTGCTTCAAAATTAGATTCCTGAAGAAAACTGATTAAAGCGGGATGAAGATGGTTATACAATTTAATTATGTCATTTGCACTCTTTCTAAAAAATCCATCACTCATATCAAATAGTTTTTTTAATTCACAGAATGATTGCTTTGAGTACACTCTCATAACCCCATCAGACTCTTCCATTATTTTCTGTAAAGCAGGACCGGTGCCAAAAGGAACTCTATCAGAGAATCTTGCCATTGGGTAAACGTAAGTATCTTTCAACTCCATGACTCCACCTATCTGAAATATCTTCTGTAAAAAATAAAAATCCTCACCTCCCTGTTGTCTCCCCATTCCGCCAACACGCACGTATGCATCTGCACTAACAGCAAAAGCTGATCCGATAGTATGATAATAATAAGGGAAGCCAATATCCTTTAGAGTGTTGCTAAAGTAGCGCAAATATGTCTCATATTGACGCACAGCATTTTCTATACCTATGTAATTTCTTCTTAACTTTTGCCCATTCTTCAACATTCCTTTAAAACCATCCCCTACTCTATGATGAAAGTTGTGTATTGTAGCATTAAGTTTATTATTCCTACTAAATTCAAAATGAATTGACTCAAGAAAATTCAGAGACACGCTACAATCGGCATCTAATGAAATAATTATCCCTCTACTTTTAGATGTTGATTTGAAATGATGTATTGCAAGATCCATCCCAATTTTTCTGGCCAACCCTACCCCTGCATGCTTTTTAGGTAAATTTTCACAAAGTATCGGATAAAAAATTAAGTTTGAGTTGTTATTTAAATCAGAAAACCGTTTAACCTCTTCGTAAGTTAAACGGTTTTGCGATAAAACAGTTTCAATAGCTTGCTCACCGGAATTGATTACAACTGCAATCAATACTGTTGCTTCTGGCATCACGCAACCTTTGAGGCATTGTAGTGTATTCAAAACATCAGGTTCGTTGTAGCATGGTATAACAACCACTATATCCACGTTGGGAGTACTCGGAAATTCTAAATTTGTATACTTCCCTTTATGTTTGAGTAAGTATGAGGACCAGTGTTTCAAATTACATGAAACTATTAATTTAATTTTCTGCTCCTGCAGTTGTTGGACCGTATTTGTTATTCAAGTATTGAACAACCTCATCAGTTATATCATATTTATCATGAGCAAATATGAGAGTACTTGTAGAGATATTACTGAAAATTATTTCATAATTATGGTTTGAGTTAAACTCCTCAATTCTAACTTTGATTGTATCTTCCATTTGAATGTTTAACTTCTGTTGCTCAATCATAAACTCTTGTGACAACCTTTCGGCCAATTGTTGATACTCCTGGTTCATTTTCATAATCCTCTCCTGTTCTTGCTGAGCTCTCTCTTGACTTAGGAAAGCGTTATTGCGAAGCTTACGTTCAAACTCCTGAGCTGCGGAATTGATTTGATTCTCACGCTGATTAAGAGTTGCACGGGTGCTTTCTTCTTTTCTCAACAAAGATTCGTTTAAATCTTTAGCAAAATTATAGTGCACCAATAGTGAATCGACATTCACGTAAGCTATAGGCAAAGTGATTGAAGAATCATTTAATAATACGGAAAGATTTTTCGCACTGTTTTCATTGGATGATGAACTTGAATTAAAATGCAGAATAAAAAGAATAATAACTGCTAAAGTTAGCACACCGCTAACTATGTAATTGGTGTAACTCTTCATTTCAGGAGATTTATAAATTTTCGTTTTTCATTAATTTCACTACAGGACTCTCTTTGTACCGATATTCGGAATCTTGTGAGGTTGCACAGCTAATGCCTCTATCTTGCATTGCCTTACTTGCTCCAATATGTGTGTTTGGAAATTCGCCTTTCTTAGTAAAGAAAACACGTATGCCCATTAATAAAATGGCTATTAATCCAATTGCAATGCCAATAATTAGTGTTTGTAACATAATAATTCCCTTAAGTTTGAGTCGCAAAGATAGTTTAATTAACTTATTTAATTGCTTTTTTCCCTATTAAAGATGCTAAAAATATTGCACAGCCACATTTTTTCAAGTATTTTTATGGTTTACTTATATTGTCATGAACTAAACAATTTAAAAATATAAAAAAAACACAATTATGCCAATTAGAGACTTAGAACCATCAGCAATATGGGGTTATTTTTACGATATCACACAGATACCAAGGCCTTCTAAGAAAGAAGAAGCTATACTTTCTTATCTTCTTGATTTCGCTAAGAAACATAATCTTGAAGCAAAACAAGATAAAGCAGGTAACATTTTAATAACTAAAGAAGCTACGCCGGGTAAAGAAAACTTACCAACTATCATTTTACAATCGCATGTAGATATGGTCTGTGAAAAAAACTCAGATGTTGAGCACGACTTTGAAAATGATCCAATAGAGACAATTATCGAAGGCGATTGGGTAAAAGCTAATGGAACAACTCTAGGTGCAGATAATGGCATTGGAGTTGCCGCAGAGCTTGCAATTCTGGCTGCAGATGACATTTCTCATGGTAAGATTGAAGCACTATTTACTGTAGATGAAGAGACGGGGTTAACAGGTGCCAATTCATTGGAAAAGGATTTCTTAACAGGAAACCTTTTAATAAATCTGGATACAGAAGAGGAAGGTGAAATCTATATAGGCTGTGCCGGTGGAAAAGGAACAAAGGCTTACTTTGAGTATAAAGAAAAAGATACACCAAAAAAGTATTTTTGGTTTAAGATTATGGTAAAGGGTCTGCGTGGAGGACATTCAGGCAGCGATATAGATAAAGGGTTTGGGAATGCAAACAAGATCCTTTCAAGATTCCTTCACTCTATTACCCGCAAAAAGTATGGAATGCTACTTTCTGAAATAGGTGGGGGTAATTTACATAACGCTATTCCTCGCGAAGCTTTTGCAGTATTGGGTGTTAAAGAAAAATACAAAGAAGATATTCGTGTAAAATTAAATAGTTTCCTTGCTGACATTCAAGATGAGCTTAAACACACTGAGCCTAATGTAGATATTCAAATGGAATCTGTGCAGATACCATCAAGTGTTTTGAATAAAGGTACTACAGAGCGATTAATTCTTGCGCTTATTGCTTGCCCACACGGTGTTATTGGAATGAGCGAAGACATACCCGGATTAGTTGAAACCTCTACGAACCTTGCTTCAATAAAAATGCTTCAGGGAAAACGTATTGAAGTAGGAACAAGTCAGCGAAGTTCTGTTGAATCTCAAAAGAAATATGTAATTAATATGGTATCATCGGTATTTGAGCTTGCCAAAGCAAAAATCATTCACAATGAAGGGTACCCCGGATGGCAACCAAATCCGGACTCTGAATTATTGAAAGTCGCAAAAAACGAATATAAAACTCTATACGGTAAAGAAGCAAAAGTAAAAGCAATTCATGCTGGACTTGAATGTGGTTTATTCCTCGAAAAATATCCTAATCTTGATATGATCTCAATAGGTCCTGATATGACTGATGTTCATTCACCGGATGAAAAAATGAAAATATCATCAGTTGGAAAGTTTTGGGACTTCCTAATAAAGATTTTAGAGAACTTACCAGAAGAATTATAGAGCTTTTATTTGACTTTGTTTCTACTTCGATTAAATATAATCTTACTTTTACTGACATTATTTATTCCGGAAGCTGTTTCTCAAAACGGCTTCCGTGTAATGTTTTATAATGTAGAAAACCTTTTTGACACACATGATGAGCCATTGAAAAACGATAATGACTTTCTTCCTGATGGCTTAATGCGTTGGACAAATTGGAAGTATAAAAAGAAGCAATCAAATATAACAAAAGTCATTACTGCTGTAGGTGGCATGCAGTCGCCAGCATTAGTAGGATTATGCGAAGTTGAAAATGATTCTGTATTAATTGACCTTACCAAAAGATCACCTTTAAGAGCGCAGGAATATGAGTTTATCATTTCTAACTCACCTGATGAAAGAGGAATCGAAGTTGCATTACTATACCAACGACATCAATTCAAACTTTTAGAGGATACTGAATATGAAATAATATTTAGCGATAAAAATAAACGTCCCACACGTAATATACTACACGCAGTTGGAACTATAGTAAATGGTGACACATTGGATGTTTTCGTTTGCCACTTCCCATCTCGTGTCTCAGGAAGAATTGAAACCGAGCAAGCAAGAATTGAGTCAGCAAAAGTCTTGAGAACTAAAGTTGACAGTCTACTATCAGCACGTACTAATCTCAATTTAATTATAATGGGTGATTTTAATGACAGCCCGAATGATAAAAGTTTACGTGATATATTAAAAGCAAATGAAATGAAATCCAAATATATAAAGGAAGGCTCTGAAAGTAGAAAACAACTATATAATCTTTTATATAGAAAAAACAAAGATACCGATTACGGAACTTACAAATACAAAGGTGTATGGACAATAAATGATCATTTAATTGTCAATGGGAATTTATTAAATGAGGAGAGCAACATCAAAGTCAAATTAAACAAATCATACATCTATAAAAAAGACTTCCTTTTAGAAGTTGATGAAAAATATTATGGGAAGAAACCATACAGAACGTATGTTGGTCCACGTTATATTGGAGGATTTAGTGACCATCTGCCTATATTCATGGATTTGATAATTAACAATGCTGAATAGCTTTTTTTTTAAACTTTATATTAAAACATTTGGGTAGTCTCACAAATATGGCATACATTTGTAATATCTAAGCTTATAGGGTAATATAATCGATTATAAATAAAAAACAAATTACACCAATGAATCCATTACTAATTAATTTAAACGGCTGGGAAATACCTATCATAGTACTTGTTATCCTTATCCTTTTTGGAGGTAAAAAAATACCTGAATTTATGAAGGGATTAGGAAAAGGCATCAATAGTTTCAAAAGAGGTCTTAACGACATCGAAGAAGATATAAAAGCCGATACCACAGAAAAGAAACCTTCATCTACAGGAGAACAATAGTAGAAAATTAAACAAACATAAGTTCCGGGGTATTAACATATGACAGAAAAAGAAATGTCCTTCTGGGACCATTTGGAAGAATTCAGATGGACCATAATTCGTATTCTTATTGCTGTTGTAGTATTTTCAGTAGTAGGGTTTATAATCATCCCTCAAATATTTGATTCAGTTATACTTGCTCCTCGGGATTCAAATTTTGTAACATATCGTTTTTTCGAAAAAGCAGGTAAGTATATACCTTTCTTACCTGATTTTTCTGCAGACTCATTCAGGGTGGAAATGTTGAATATAAACATGACTACCCAATTCATGACCTATATATCAACTTCTTTTGCGTTTGGAATTCTCTGCACAATTCCATTTATCTTATATGAAGTGTGGAAATTTGTAAGTCCTGCACTCTATGATAATGAGGCAAAAGGAGTAAAAAGAGCGTTTGGCTTTGGTGGTATAATGTTTCTAATAGGCTGTTCTGTAGGGTATTTCATTGTTTTCCCACTGATATTTAGATTCCTTATTACATTTGAATTAAGTGAATCTATTGAAAATATGATCTCATTAGATTCATATATGAGTAATTTCTATACTTTAATTCTTATTATGGGATTAGTATTTGAATTACCATTGGTATTTTGGCTCCTATCGAGTTTAGGTCTAATATACAGATCTTTCTTTAAGAAATATAGAAAACATGCAATTGTAGGCTCTTTAATAGCTGCTGCACTAATAACACCTTCAGGTGATCCGTTTTCTCTATTTATTGTAACAATTCCTATATACGCACTTTGGGAGATCAGCGCTTTTGTTGTGTATAAAGATCCACCCGAGGAGGACCTGCCGGTAGTTATAGATTAATTAAATTACCTCTTTCCCAAAAGGGCTAATTGCCAATTTCATTAATTTGAAATGTTGATTACCGAAAGGAATCCCAATTATAGTTATATAAAAGAGGGCGCCAAATAAGAGATGCGTTAGAATAATGGGTAGTCCACCTACAAAAAACCATATTACGTTCATTAAAAATGAAATACAGCCAGAGGATATCTCTTTGTGCTTAATCTTTTTTCCGAAAGGCCATAAAGCTAACTCTGCAAGTTTAAGAGATTGAATGCCAAATGGTATCCCTATCACTGTAACCATAAGTGCAACACTGCCAAAAACATATTCCACAGCAATAATAAATCCCCCAAATACTACCCAAATAACGTTTCCTAAAGTTTTCATTTTACAGCTATTACCTCAATTTCTACAAGTGCATTTTTGGGTAATCCTTTCACTGCCACTGTTGACCTTGCAGGAAAAGGCTCACTAAACTGCTCTGAGTAAACCTTATTCATACCATCAAAGAGAGACATATCACTTAAGAAAACTGTTGTTTTTACTACATTATTAATGTTTATACCCGCTGCTGAAAGCACAGCTTTTATGTTGATAAAGATCTGACTTGTTTGTTCTTTAACTCCTCCTTGAACAAAATCTCCGGTTACACAATCTATGGGCAACATACCTGACAAGTAGATCATCCCATTAACTTCAATAGCTTGACTATACGGACCAATAGCTGCCGGAGCACTTTTTGTTTTTATTTCTTGTTTCATATTTTAATCATATAAAGTTTCTTATTAATAATTAGTTTACCACCCTCTGCCTTAATACCTCATATATTATAACACCTGCAGCAACCGATACGTTCAGAGATTGAATTTTACCAAATTGTGGAAGTTTTACCAGCTCGTCACTAATTCTTAAATGCTCCTGTGCAATACCTATATCTTCTGACCCCATTACTAAAGCTACAGGTACTTTCATATCAGTTTTGGTATACATTGTAGCAGCTTTCTCAGTTGCTGCAACAACTTTAATTCCACTGTTCTTTAAAAAAACAATAGCTTCTTTTAGACTTTTTTCACGACAAACCGGAATCGTATGCAGTGCTCCCGCAGAAGTTTTCATCGCATCACTATTCACAGACACGCTTCCACGTGCTGGTATAACAATTGCATCTACCCCGGCAACCTCGCAGGTTCTGGCAATTGCTCCAAAATTGCGTACATCTGTAAGTCCATCAAGTATAAGTATAAAAGGGTTTTTACCTTCTTCGTAAAGCAAAGGAACAATGTTTTCTAATTTATGGTATGTCACAGCTGATGTGAAAGCAATTACTCCCTGATGGTTCTTACGAGTAATCCTATCGATACGCTCTACCGGAACTCTCTGCATGGGTATTTCATAATCCCGCAAAAGCTGCTGTAGTTCTGCTATTAGCTCGCCTGACAAATCTCTTTTAACCAAAACCTTGTCAATATCTTTTCCGGCTTCAATAGCTTCAATAACAGCTCTGATACCGAATATCATCTCTTTATCTTTCATTCAATTTAATTATTTCTCCTATTAATATATGTATAATAATTCTCAAACCTTAAGCATGACTCTTGCATTTTCCAGTGCCTCTGAAGTTATTTGTGCTCCGCTCAACATGCCTGCAATTTCATCGATTCTCTCTTTTAGTGAAAGAATTTTTATATTGGTAGTTACTTCTACTTCATTCTCGTCTTTATACACCTTAAAATGCACATCTCCTTTTGATGCAATTTGAGGCAGGTGAGTAATTACTATAACTTGCATCCCTTTACTCATCTTTTTCATTATTGCGCCCACCTTATCTGCTACATCGCCTGAAGTACCTGTATCTATCTCATCGAAGATTATGGTAGGAAGTGCAACTGCACCGGCTATCATTGATTTAATACATAACATCAATCTTGATATTTCTCCTCCTGATGCAATTTCAGATACAGGCTGTAGCGAACTATTCTTATTTGCAGAAAACAGAAACTGCAGATCATCAATACCGGTTATATCCGGAATATCCTTCACTTTGAAATCGCAAATGAAGCGAGTGTTATTCATTTTCAGGTAAGCA
>DATGMV010000361.1:0-3504 GCA_035307185.1 Fermentimonas sp.
TGAACCGTCTGTAACACACCTATGATAATGAAAATTTTAGTTGTTGTCAAAACATACACCAATCGCACTCATAGGATTTCTCTTCCTGAGAAAAGCTGATAAGATGAGACCTTTGTTGAGCAAACTTACGCAAATTCAAAGACTTTCTGCAAAGTTGATACTAAAATTGGTAGTGCTTATAGAAAACTAAGTAATCGTTGCACTGAACAGACACCAACAGTTGCAAGAAAACAGGAGATTATCTCGAGTTTAGAATAGAATATCGAAATTGGAGGTATAGAGAATTGTCATTGTTTATCAAACCGTTCGAAAAGATTGTCCTTGAAGATATCGAAAGTTTGATCGAAAATCAGGTAAATGAATCACGTCATATGGATTACAAAGTTAAGCTACCCGGGAACACCGATTCAGAAAAGACAGGTTTCTTGGAAGATGTCACAGCCATGGCTAATTCCGGTGGTGGGGATATAATATACGGAATAGGAGATAATGAGAACAACAAAGATAAAAGATATAGTCTTTCTGGTATTAGTACGGAAAATGTCGACCGAGACAAGAGACGTTTGGAAAGTATTATTAGAGTTGGTATAGAACCGAGGATTTTATACTACAATCTGAAAGAGATAGAGATTAAGGATAGTAATTATCTCTTTCTTCTCAGGATATACCGATCAATGAATACCCCTCATATGATAACCTTTAAGGGAAAGCAGAGGTTTTATGCCAGAAATTCGGCAGGTAAGCATCCAATGGATATAAACGAACTTAGGTCTTCTTTCTTAACCAGCTCAACATATCAAGAACAAGCAAAAAATTGGCGTTTGGAAAGATTGTCTGTTATCAAGTCAAATGAATCTTTTGTGCCGTTACAACAAGGAGCGAAAATTGTACTGCATCTGATTCCACTACAAGCAGTTAATATCGGACAGGCACAGGATATAAAGAGTATGTATTCCGAAGCATACAAGTCTTTTCACAAATACTTTTATTATAATCTAGAAGGTCTGTTGGGCTTGCAGTCTGATAATGATGATTTTCTATGTAATTATACACAGATCTTTCGAACAACCAGCATAGAATGTATATCTGATAGCTCTTTCTATGTTACTGAAACAAGAAGGCAAATTCCTTTAGCTATTTTTGAAGTAGAGATAATCAAAACAATCAAAGCACATCTTAATTATTTAAAGCAGATAAGCATTACTCCTCCCTTTGCTATAGGAATATCCCTTTTAGATTTAAAAGGCTATGAACTACGAACTGAAAGTCATGACTGGAGATATCAGCTAAAAGAACCAAAAAGATTCTCTCAAGAAGATATTTTACTACCAAATATAATACTTAATGACTTTAATGAAGAAATTACCAAGACCTTGAAACCTGCTTTTGATATCGCCTGGAATGCCTGTGGTTTACCTGGTTCGGAAAACTATAATCAAGATGGGAATTGGAAAAGGCAGGAATAGAGTATAAAAAATATGAAAAATGAACCAAAACAATACTTAACAGGTTTTGTTGATTCATCAGGAAGATATCCACTTGGAGATTCTTTCAAAGCTTCTTGGGGAAGATTGCTCTTTGCTAATCATAATGGCTCAATAACTGTCATAGAAGGTAACCGAATGCCTTGGAAGCATTTGGTAGTCGAGACTAAATCAGAAAAAAAAGCAAGAGAGATCTCGGTAATAGTATACGCTTGTTTTATAGTTTTACAGAGTTTTGATCTTATCGGTTGGGATCTATCAGATATTTATCAGTTCGAGCTGCAGGAGTTTAAAAATGTTAGCACCTATGATATTATAAAGTTGAGCAATAATTACATCTATTATGCAGGAATAATGGCAGCAAAGGCGTCTTTCCGGGATACTTATATGTATGCTATCCATAAACTTGCCTATAGTATGATGACCTATTCAATACCTTTTATTGAATTAGATCCCATGCATGGTAATATACCCAAGCCAAATCTTGGAAAACCATTTACACAAAGTATTCGCATCCTCATGGCAAGTGCAGTGATATTCGCATACTCAGCTATCGAGGAATTAGGATTAGATGTACAAGCCACCAGAGATAATCCTACAAAGGATCGTAACGGTATCTGGATTCAGGAGAAGAGGGAGGAGATAAAGACAAGGTTGGAAAAAGCAAAAATAAACACTGCTGAGAAATTTGTCTGGGACAGAAGAGGGAGAAGTACCTTGTTAGAAAGAAAGAGGATTTTTCAGATTGATTCTGAAAAATGTTCATGGTCATTTGGGTCTTGTGTTAGAGATGAAGAGATCGATCTAATTGATGCACTCGACAGAGCGTCTTTTCTGAGAAGCCAAGTTGCCAGCCATAAATTTAGCACTAAGAATGGTAAAAGAAATAAACTAATCAAACTGCTATCGCCTCATGATGTATCCAATGTCCAACATTTAGCAAGACGTCTGATACTGGAGAGATTGGGTTTATTGAAGTGTCAAGATTACATGTAAAATGAATCTTAAAATGCACCAGCTTCTTAACGAAAAATGTACTATATCGGTATTGCCTTTTTTGGAACGTGAGAGCATATTATACGATCCAAGAGAACCTCTTCAACGTAAAATAGAGCCTCTCTTTTCGGATACGAGAGGCATTCAACTAAATCTAAATATCGCCTTCATCTCTAATATTGAAAGATTATGCAATTAACGGCCCTAATCAGATATCTATGCAATTCAAGCAGCAAAGCTGCAAAAAAGAGCTTGACTAAACACAATGCCATATAAGATATAGAATTATTGCAGAAAGACTGCAATATGGAGGCTGATTATGATAATTACTTTCAGTGTTAAGAATTTCCGTTCCATACGGGATAAAGTTTGCCTTGATTTCAGGGCGACTTCTGATAAAACACTCTCAGAGTATTATATACATGAGATAGAAAAGCCAAAGCTCAGGGTTGTGAAGATGGCTATGATTTACGGAAAAAACGCTTCCGGGAAAACGAATATCCTGTTAGCACTCAGTTATATGAGAAAATTTGTGCTGCAACGCGAAAAAATAGAGAAAGAGGAATTAATCGATGTTGAAGCATTTGCTCTCGATAGAGAAAAGAATACTGAGTTTGAAGTTCAGTTTGTAGCAGACGGGATTGTTTATAACTACACTTTGATTTTTAATGGCATAGCTATTGAATATGAATCCCTGACTCATTACCCCAAAGGACAAGAGGCATCAGTTTTTGAGAGAAAGCTAATTAATCTCAAAGAAGAGCCACTATATTCTTACTCCTGGAGAGGAGCCGAGTTGCTTCAGGGACAGAGGAAATTTCTGGAAATAACACCTCATAACAGATCCATAATTTCAGGTTTAGGTGATATTGAATATTCCGGTCCGATTCAAAAAGCCAGAGAATGGTTTAGAGAGACTCTTGATCCGATAGTGGAACCAAAAACGAGTTTACTTGCCTATAATGTTAGTCGTTATCTTACGAACGTAAAGGATGACTATAACTACCGTAAATTTTTCATAGAT
>DATGMV010000362.1:0-2169 GCA_035307185.1 Fermentimonas sp.
AAAAGTCAAGTTCACAACATTATAAACGTCTTCTGGATGGCATTAGAGGCTTTAAAGAGAACGAATTTATTCCAAAACAGGAGTTTTTTAAAGATCTAAGCGACAAGCAAAATCCACACACTCTGTTTATAGGTTGCTCAGACTCACGTGTAGTTCCAAACTTAATTACACAAACTTTTCCTGGGGAACTGTTTGTTGTAAGAAATATAGCCAATCTCATACCTTATTATAAAAAGCACTCCGACACATACTTAGCTACCACAGCAGCAATTGAGTATGCTGTAAACCAAATGAATGTTAGCAACATTATAGTTTGCGGACACTCAAATTGTGGTGGTTGTGCTGCATTATATCAAGACAAGGAACTCGATAATCTCCCCCATACTAAAAAATGGATGGAGCTTGCTCATCCTGTAAAAAAAATTGTAGAAGAGAAAATATCAAAAAATAAAATCAAACTTGAAAATAGAAGTTTGTTTACCGAACAGCTAAATGTAGTTGAACAAATGAACCACCTTTTAAGGTATAGCTACATAAAGAGTAAAGTAAAAGAGGGTAAACTGAATGTGATGGGTTGGTATTATAATATTGAAAAGGGTGATATTTACAACTACGATAAAAGCCTCAAAAGATTCATTCGAATTGAATAAAAATTCACTTCAGTGAAACACATTATAAAACTAAACATCAACGGACAGGGATCTTGTATTAATTTGTTTTCGAGAGATTGAAGTGTAAAGACTTAAAAAATCAACTCCAATTGTCGCTCAAATAGATTGAAACTTTTGCGGTGATAATCTGTTGCGCCATACTTTTTTATTGCTTCTCTATGCTTTTTAGTTGGATAACCCTTATTATTAGCCCAATCATACTCAGGAAAGCTATCATGTAAGTTCTTCATATAATCATCGCGATATGTCTTTGCCAATATTGAAGCAGCCGCAATTGACTGATATAATGAGTCGCCTTTTACCACACAGCTATGTTTAATATCTTTATAAGAACGAAATCTGTTACCATCCACAATAATATGATCAGGAGCTATGGATAGTCCGGCCAAAGCTTTATGCATAGCTTCTACAGAAGCCCAAAGAATATTCAACTCATCAATCTCTTGTGGCGAACAGGAATCAACAGAAAAACTTGTTGCTTTCTCTTCAATTATTTGCCGTAATTCATATCGCTGTCTTTGACCCAATTGTTTGGAATCATTTAAATTTACACAGTTAAAATCAGCAGGAAGAATTACAGCAGCTGCAAATACCGGACCAGCAAGACAACCTCTACCAGCCTCATCGCAACCAGCTTCGATGGAATGCTGAATCATATAGTATTTCAACGACTCTCTCAATTTCATAATCTATTTAATATCATTTATGAGAATTAGAGAATCAAGTTCTATAATTAATTTATTATCCTTAGGTGGGAAATCGAGAGAATACTCTTCCTGCTCCACTTCATTACCAAGTAATGCTGCAAAAGATTTTATAATACCAAGCATCTCTTCGTCCACCACTTCGTCACCTCTTACGTGAGCCAGATTTAGCCTTACAATCATTTCAGCAAGAACTGTTTTTAATTGTGGGGGAAAGGGTAATCCAAGACTATTTAATCTGCTCTCGGCAACTCTTAATGTTATTCTCTCAAGCCTATTGCGATACTCCTCTTCTAAATTCGGATTACCGGGTATTTCTGTTACAAATCGGGAATCAATTGAAAGATCTGAGTCGGTAAGACTCATAATTCTATAAGCAAAAGGGTACTGAGCAAGACTTGCTGTTTCAACATCGTAAATAATGTTACCTGCCACTGACTTACGTAAGGTAATATCATTTGAATGGAAATGACCAGTAAAGATTATATTCAAACCTGCATCTGCCAACATTTCAGAAATAATTTGCCAATTCTCTATCAGGTATTCTGAGAAAAATGCATTTTGAAAAGGCATGTGTTCAACCAAACCGTGGTGCATCATACCCAAAACAACAATTCCTTTTTGACGTGCCTCATTAAGGTTATCCAGTATCCACTCAACTGTTTCCTCCTTAATTCTACCTCCGGTAATAGATGTTGAAGTATGCTCATCATAACGATTTGCATCTATAGACATCAACCAAGTATTATCATTTATCTCAGCAAGATAGCTCAATGATGCCTCATCTCGAGTAA
>DATGMV010000363.1:0-2964 GCA_035307185.1 Fermentimonas sp.
AAGAACAACAGCGAATTAGAAACAATTTACAAAGACAGGCCTTTTACCATCAACTTGCGACTTGGTTTGAGGATCAACTTCAACAAATAGCTAAGCTATAACCACAATACTCTCTTGATAATCTGTTAGAGATTATTCCAATGATGTATAGACGAACAATAGTTGTTTATATATGTTTTCTTTTGTAACGTAATAATGATAATATATATTATGAAGCTAAAAAAAATAAAAATACAAATAGTCTTTATGGCATTGATGCTGTTCGTCACAAAATCAATATTTTCTCAAAATAATCAAATAGAAGGTGTAATTTTTGATAGAGAAACAGGTGAATCTATACCTTTCGCAACAGTATCCATTTTTGACAAAGATTTTCAAAATCTTTTAAATGGAGACATTTCTGATGACTACGGAGTATTTAAAGTTCATAATTTACTGTCAAGTGAGATAAACGTAATAGTTTCTTTCATTGGTTATACACCCGATACACTATCCATGATATCGTTCACGCCCGATAATGCACATCTCAATTTGGGAGAGATATATTTGACACCCGCTTTTATTGAACTTGATGGAGTGGAAATAGTAGGAATTCAAAGTACCACCACACGTCATATAGATAGGCAGACCTATCGTACTGGGGATTTCGAAACTGCACGTGGAGGTACTGCAACTGACTTGTTAAGTCGATTGCCATCACTATCCATTAATCCCGACGGCGACATTGCACTTCGTGGTACCACAGATTTTGTAGTCTATCTAAATGGCAAACCTACTCAATTAGAGCCATCATTACTGCTTGGTCAGATACCCGCAAACAACATAGAGAGTGTAGATGTTATTACTGTTCCAACTGCTCGTTTCGAAGCACAGGGGTCTGGAGGGATAATAAATATAAAAACGAAAAGCTCAGGAGCTGAAGGCTTGTCAGTTGTAATGGATGGACTTCTTGGAGGTGCTCCCTGGAAAAATAAAACTCATATATATAGCGATCAAAAACTAAATTACAACAGATTTGGGGGTTCTTTAAATCTAATGTATAATAAAAACGATCTAACACTATTTGGTGGCTTAAACTACGCCAAACGAAACCAGTTATCATATCGCACAGGCGATGCACGTTTGTTGCAGCCTGATGGTTCATACTTTCATATGATTGCTGAAGGAGACAACTTTTCGTGGACCGAAAACTATTCAGCCAACTTGGGAGTTGATTATCGCTTAAACTCTACTAGCACTCTTTCAGGTTCATACTATTTTGGTCATATGCATCAAGGCAGAACTGCTCATTATTTATATAACACCTTTTTTAGAGATATAAATAAAAACCCGGTTCAAAATATCGATAGTGATGAGGCTTGGATATATAATCCTAATAGTGAAGACCGAACTGGACTCACACATTCTGTAAGTATAGATTACACCAAAAACTTTGAGAATAACAGTAGTCTTCAACTTTCGGCACTTTACGAACATACAGGTCTCAACTGGCAACTCGAAAATCCTGATTATGATTTTGAAGTAGCTAACGACAGTCATAGCAATCTGTTGAATCTATATAAACAATCAGATAGTTCTCCTCTTAATGGGGTAAGGTTTAATATAGATTATGAGAAAGAGTTTGATAATGGTCATTCTTTAGGCTTTGGACTTCAACCACAGTACCTTTCGCATACAGGAGAATTTAATTACGATACTCTTAATATTGCAAATAATCAATGGGGTGTTAATGAAGAGTTTTTAAATCAAACCGATCTTTCGCGTTTTATTTATGCAGGATATATAGATTATTCGGGAAATTTAGGAGACTTGACTTACATGGCTGGTTTGCGTTTAGAATATACAGATCAATCTCTAAAACTTGAAAATCCCAACTATCTAAACCTATTTCAGAGAGAGCCAAAATCGGAGTTTAAAGTAAATCAACTCGACTGGTTTCCTACGTTACACATGCAATATAGAATAGATGACAGAAATTCTCTAATCCTGGCAGGTAGTAGAAGAATTAACCGTCCGCCTACAAAAAATATGGCGCCATTTTTATATCGTCGCCATTATGAAGTTTATGTAGTTGGAGACCCTGCTCTAAAACCCGAATATCTTACAAATGCCGAACTATCATATCAAACAAGGGTAGGTCAGCAGCAATTTACTCTCACCGGATTCATCCGAGATACAAACAATGCTATCTTTAGAGTGAATACTGTATATGATCAGAAAAATGTTTTAATCCGCAGTTTCACAAACGCAGGAAACGTACAAGCATTAGGAGCAGAGCTCAATGCCAATTTAAGTTTTGGGTCATTTGCAAAACTATTTGTCGGCGGATCACTATACGACTTTAATCTTCAGGGTGATATATTCGGGTATCAAGAAAATAGTCGTAGTACTAACTGGAGCATTAAGAGTAATTTAAACCTATTTCTAACTCAATCACTTAAATTTACTACAGATATTGATATTCGCTCGGCAACCGTTACAACTCAAGGTGAGGACGCACTTTTTTATATAGCAAATGCTGCTCTAAGCTATACGCCTCCAAAGTTACAAAGTTGGGATTTTGGCATCAAGGCCATAGATATCTTATCCTCAAATATACAAGAACTTTATACACGTGCTTATAATTCAGCAGGAACTCAAATATTCTATCAAGACACTAAGTTCGATAGAACAGGACCAGTTATTGAACTAACCGCTTCTTACTCATTTAATATGAATGGTCGTTCCAGTAGAAAAGCAGAAAGCACCTTTGGTGAAGAACAGTTCTAATTTGTCGTACAAATATGTTTAGTTTATATACGACTTATAATAACACTCATAAAAATTAACTATTGCTCATGCAAGGTTTAATACTTCTCACTATTTAATATTATATAAAGAGCATTTGCATTTCGTGATGCTCAATTATTAATTTATAATTTTAAAGAAGTATGAAAAAAACTACAAAATTCATGAGTTTATTAT
>DATGMV010000364.1:0-8991 GCA_035307185.1 Fermentimonas sp.
GCACTTTCTGAAAGACGTGCAAGAGCGGTTGCAGATGCGTTGATCAATGATCATGGAATCAACAGCGATCGTATCTCAATTGACTGGAAGGGTGATACTGAACAGCCATACGCAGAAAACGATTGGAACCGTGTTGCAATATTCTTCGTTGACTAATTCAACAAAGCAATAATATATTAGAAAGGGGCTGTTCCAAAAGGGCAGCTCCTTTTTTAATTCTTTATGCTGCAGTTTTCTGATTGTAGTTATTAACTGAATAGAAATTTTTAAAGTTGACCCCTATTTTCACTAAAAATAAAATAACACCACCTTTTTGATCATATTTCCCCAAAATAGCCCATATTCCTTTATTATCTAACCCTTTCAAGTGTAGTTTTCCAATATTAAATGCAGTAGCGAAGATCGCAAAGTCCATTAAAACCTTGTCTTTTTTAAAATGTCTGAATCTGTTGTAATGTTTGTTTGATTTGGTTTGTCCAAACACTGACTCAGGCTCTATTGGACGCTGACTTCGATGATAAATTCCTTCTTCTGAAGTCAGTAGCTCTCTGATTCTCTGTTTATGCCGGCTAAGGTTATGATTCACCTCTATTCTTCTGTTACCTTTTGCATTAGTACAGAGACATTTCAAAGGACAACCGTTACAGTTTTTTGCCTCGTAAAGAGTTGATGTTGATTTGTACCCACTAGCTGTTTTGTTTCTCTTTTTTCCTACCTTGTCCATATGCTGCCCCATTGGACAAACATAATAATCTTCTTCTGAGTTATAGTAAAGGTTCTGAGAGAGAAAACCATTCTTTTTAAATGCTCTTTTCTGTTCTTTATGGAAGTAATTAAACTTTACAAATGGCTCAATATCATTCCTCTGCATAAACTCATAGTTTTCTTCACTACCATAACCGGAGTCTGCTACAACCTTGTTCGGAAAAATGTTATAACGATTATCAAATCCATTCAAAAAGGGAATCAAGGTTAATGTATCTGTAGGATTTGGGTAAAAATCGTAATGACTTATAAACTGATTTTCTGTACTTATCTGAACATTATATGCAGGCTTTAGTTGTCCATTGAGCATATGATCTTCTTTCATACGCATAAAGGTTGCATCGGAGTCTGTCTTGGAATAACTGTTACGATTATCCAGAGTATCTAAATGCTGCTCATACTCTTCAAGTTTAGGTAAAAGCTTGTTCTCGAGAGTCTTTATTGCTTTTTGTTCTTCTTTGCTCCGGTTCTCCCTATTAATCTGAGCAACACGTTTTCTTATTTCTTCGCTGTTGAATGGTGTCGGTGGATCATCCTCAGGGTTATTATCCTTAGCAATACCCTCTTCAATCATTCCAAGCACTTTATGTATCTTCTCTTCTAATCTCTCTTTGTATTTTTCAATGGATTTACGCCAGACAAAGGTGTAGCGGTTGGCTCTTGATTCAATCTTGGTGCCGTCGATATATGCAACTTCAAGGCTTAAACAACCCATTTCAACAAGCATAACTACTACTTGGGTAAACACTTCATGTATTGAGTCTTTTAAACGGGAAGAACGAAAACGGTTTATGGTGTTGTGATCTGGTGTCTGGTTGCCCGATAGCCACATGAAGCTGACACGGTCTGTGAGAGCCTGTTCTATTTTACGACTGGAATAAACATTATTCAAATAGCTGTATAGAACAACTTTAAGCATCATACGTGGATTATAGGCTGTTGTACCACCGCCTTTGTAAGTGTCAAAGACTTTACTCAAGTCCAGGCTGTCTACTATTTGATTAATAATTCGGGCGGGTGAGTTTTCAGGTACTTTTTCATCCAGACTGGGAGGAAAAAGAGTAACCTGCCCCTGGTTATAAGATTTGAATTTAGGTTTAGACATATCTTATATATATTTGATATACAGATATAAAGATAAGTAAAAACATTTAAAACAACAACGATTTATATGGTTTTATTGCAGAAAATTTTAAATAAAAAAAAAAGACTGTCTACCTTTTGAGACAGCCTCTTATTAGATTAGGTGTTTTAATATTATTGATCCACCCGTATTATTATATCATTTTTAAGACTCACTATTCATTGCCTCTAAATAATTTTTTAATGGATTACCATACATCTGAATCAATTTTAAACGTAAGAAGTCTTCGTCTTTATTTTCGATTTCAATCTTATCCATTTGTTTGTTTATGTAATTTTCAAAATTATGTAGATCTACCAAGTTGTATTTTTTTGCAAAAGTATGAGAATCGGTCATCATATCATATGCAATATAATTATGAGTATAGAAATAATAATTAAGATGCATTTCTTTGTCGATAATTGAAGCAGTTTTGGATAAAATAACTGATCTGTTTGCTTTGTCATCCATATTCTCTAACTTATCGTTTATTGGATGACCAAATTGAAGATGAATTCGACCTTTATAGCCCATGATTCCTGTTTTCATATTTTCTACATCGTCAAAAAATGTTTTTTTGAATTCAGGATTGTCTCGTTTCATCTGTGATTCTTTGGCTTTTAGATAATCACACGGATCATATTCATAGGAAAGTGTTAGAGGTATGATATTTAAATCTTTTAAAGCTTCCAAAGGGTCGTTTTTTTTGTTTAGAGAAAGCATTTTAAGTACGCTTGTTTGAGTACGGTCGTTGGCATCCTTTGCTCTTCCCTCCTGTTGTGCAATCCAAATAGATTGATTGCGATGAATAATAGTGTGACTGATATATGCAGAAAGCTGATTAATACTCTCGAGAAGCTGCTTAATTGGTAGATTGCGTTTTACAATGAAGCTTTTATTTAAACGCAGCATGTCAGCAACCCAAGGTATTATTAGCAAATTGTCTCCAACTGCAACTTCAACTGTTTCTCTTCTATTTAAAAACATAAGAATATTCAAAATAGCAGCATCTAAAACAATATCGCGATGATTTGAGATGAAAAGATGGCTTTTACCATCTTTAGTAAAATTCCAGTTAGCACTGTTTATTCTGGTTTGGGTAACATCAAATAATTTGAGTAGTATGGGTGTTGATACAGTTCGTTGAAAATCATAGACTGTTTTACACCTCTTCATAGTCTGAACAAGATTTTTCCAAGTTGCAGCTTCTATGTATGGTACTACAGTTTGGCGAAAATATGGATCAGAAGTGATCTTCTCGATTGCAGCTTCAACTTCGTTGTCTCTGAGTGGCCGGATGTTATCAAAATCCGAAATATATTCATTTTCCATTTTTTGAAATTTAAACAGCAATACTCTAAGTATTATCTTGTTGCGAAGTAAGTCAGAGAGTATTGAATGTAAAAGTTAATTATTTAATACCTTTTGACCACATAATCAGATATATAGAGAAGGTTTTAACTTTTCTACTTCGCAAATATAGCTATTTTTTTGTATGTTGGTTGTAAATTAACAATAACTTATTGAATAAATTATATCTGTTGTTTTTTGATTTTACCCTTATCTATTTGAGTTATAATTTATAATATCAGAAAGTATATCTTTCATGTTTAAACCGGCTGCGTCAACTTGTTGAGGGATAAAACTGGTATCTGTCATACCTGGTGTTGTATTCACTTCCAGCAGAATTGGTTTGTTATCAGAGATAATATAGTCTACTCTGATGATTCCTCTTGCATCTATCAGTTGATATATTCTTTCTGTATCTTTTTGTATTGAGAGTGTTAATTCTTTTGATATACGTGCGGGGGTGATCTCCTCAACTTCACCGTTATATTTGGCGTTGAAATCGAAAAACTCGTTATGTGTTACAACTTCGGTTAGTGGCAGCACAGTTAGTCCTTTTTCTGTTAAAAAGCAACCACATGTTACTTCAGTACCCGAAATGAAACTTTCGACAATTACCTCGGGTGCTTCTTTAAATGATTCATTAATTGCATTTTTTAGTTGTGACTCTTCTTTTACTTTAGTAGTAGCAAAGCTCGATCCGCCTACATTAGGTTTTACGAAGAGAGGTAAGCCCAACCGTGATATTATTTCATTTGAATTTACCGCATCATTTACTCGAAGGATTATGGAGTCAGCTACTTTAACACCGAAGCTTTTCAGGAAATTATTACATGCAAATTTATTGAATGTTAAAGCAGAAGCCAATACTCCACAGTTAGAGTAAGGTATGCCTAACATGTCAAAATAGCCCTGAAGAGTTCCATCCTCACCGGGGGTTCCGTGAATTGTGATATAGGCAAAGTCAAACTTTATTATCTCTTTGTCAGCCGTAAAGCTGAAATTATTTTTGTCTACTTGAATCAGTTTAGAGTTATATTCAACCTCCCAAGCATCTTTGGTTATCTTTACTTTGAAGAGTCTGTATTTGTTTTTATCCATGAAAGAATAAATACCTGCAGCACTCTTTTCTGAAATTGGAATTTCGGAAGAATATCCCCCCCAAACAATTGCAATATTCTTTTTCATTTATATTTGTCTCTATTGTGTTTTGCGATAAACTGTTAAATTATAGAATTTATAGAAGTTTGTATTTCAAATTTCTCTTGATGCTGTATAGTTACGCCATCTTTCAATTACTTCCTGCATATCTGCGGGGATTTCACTTTCAATATATATAGTCTCTTTAGTTGTTGGATGAACAAATCCCAATGATTTAGCATGTAAAGATTGCCTTGGGCATATTGTAAAGCAATTATGCACGAATTGTTTGTACTTTGCATAACGGGTGCCACGAAGTATCTCGTTACCGCCATATCGAGCATCATTAAAAAGTGTGTGACCGATATGCTTCATATGTACTCTAATTTGGTGTGTGCGACCAGTGTCTAATCGGCATTCAACAAGTGTTACATAGCCAAATCGTTCTATAACCTGATAGTGAGTTATTGCTGTTTTACCTTGATCCCCATCAGGAAACACCTTCATGAGCATGCGATCTTTGGGATCGCGACCGATATTCCCCTCAATGGTACCACTATCTTGTGTTACATTTCCCCAAACGAGTGCTATGTATTGGCGTTTTGTTTCTTTTCTGAAAAACTGTCCGGAAAGATCTGTTTTAGCCTGAGGTGTTTTTGCCACCAAAAGGAGTCCGGAAGTGTCTTTGTCAATCCTGTGAACTAATCCCAATCTTGGATCTTCAAGATCTTTTATATTGTCGTAGTTGAGATGATATGCCAATGCGTTGACTAACGTACCGGTGTAGTTTCCATGACCGGGATGAACTACCATGCCCGGAGATTTATTGATTACCATCAGATCATCGTCTTCGTATACTATATTAATTGGTATGTTCTCAGGGATAATCTCAAGCTCTCGTTTTGGCCATTTGAGAACTAATGATACAACATCTAAAGGTTTTACTTTATAATTTGATTTTACAGGATTCCCATTAACGAGAATCGAGTTGGCTTCTGCAGCTTGTTGTAATCTATTACGTGAAGTACCTTCAATGCGAGAAGATAAAAACTTATCTACCCGCAGAGGGTTTTGTCCTTTGTCAACTACATACCGGTAATGTTCGAATAAAAGATCCGAGGAATTCGAATCTTCTTTTAATTCAAAATCATCTTCCGGTAAAATTTCTTCACTATCAATATCCTCTTCAATCACAAAATAAATGTTTAATTAGAAAAAAGAATCGTCAAACTGTCCGCCTTCATTATCTTGGTTAGATATATTGTCTCTTATTTCGCCCGGGGCAATAATGATTTCATCATCTATACCTAATGAGTCTGCAAGCTGACTGCTGCTAACTAAGAGTGTTAGAGGAGATCCGGTTGGTATTTTTTCTTCAGGTGAGAGTGATCTGCCGTGGTATTTAACATCGATAATTAACCCTGAGTACTCTGAAGGAACCTCTTCGATTGAAAGTTGATCGAAACCGAGTGAATTAAGAAGTGCTATTGCCTGTCTTGTGGAATAGTCTACCAGTCCGGGTACCGCAACCTGTTGTGGATTTTTTGAGTAAACTGTGACGAAAATTGAGCGTCCCTCTTTTACTTTATTATTTGCTTTTGGAGTTTGATCTAATATAGCTCCCGGAACTGCATCTCTCCTGTAAATTGAATCTACTATTTCTACGTGAAGACCCTTTGCATTAAGAATAGTATTTGCTTCGTTAATTTGCAGGCCCTCAAGCTTTGGAACTACTACGTTTTGTCCATGTCGAGTGTATACATGTAAAAATAAAAGAGTGAGTGCAACAAGTACCCCTGCAGTTATGATTATCATAACTAAATTCTTTAGAATATTATTACCAAATAAAGGTTTTTTAGCCTGTTTTTTACTCATAACGTATGGATTGGTAGTTATATGAACTAATATAATTGAACTACAAAAGTAATAAAAAAATAGTAGTAGTAGAATTAGCAATAAAAAAACAGGAATACGGTATTCCGAATTCCTGTTTTCTTTGCGACTTATTCAAAAATGAAGCGCGTAATTCTATGTTTATCTCTTGTTGTATCTTAAATAATTAATATTCGTCAGATACAGATAACTTTGCCCTGCCTTTAGCGCGACGAGTAGCAAGTACTTTTCTACCGTTCTTTGTTGCCATTCTTGAACGGAAACCGTGTTTGTTTTTTCTCTTTCTGTTTGACGGCTGGAATGTTCTTTTCATTTGACTATATATATTACTGTTTATTTTCTTTAGTTCACTGTTTTACGGGGTGCAAAATTAGATAAAATAATTAAAAGAACCAATTATATGAAGGAGAAATTTATTTTTCATTCAAATAATGAGGGTAATAGCTGTTAGAAGAGAAAAAAGTTTAGAAAATAATGGGAAATATTTTGCAGACAAAAAAAAAGGTTCTATATTTGCACCCGCAATTCGAGCATTGCACTATTCAAATAAGGGTTAACGCCCAAATAAGGCCCATTCGTCTATCGGTTAGGACGCAAGATTTTCATTCTTGAAAGAGGAGTTCGATTCTCCTATGGGCTACTTAATAAAATAGGAAATAAAGTCAACAAAATGGCAAATCACAAATCAGCAGAAAAAAGAATTAGACAGGCAAAAGCGTTGCGCCTAACAAATAGATATGTTTCACGTACAACAAGAAATAAGGTACGTCAATTCCGTGCAACTCAAACTAAAGACGAGGCGCAAAAGATGTATCCGGAGGTTTGTTCAATGTTAGACAAACTGGCAAAGAAAAATGTTATACACCAGAACAAAGCAAACAATTTGAAGTCTAAACTTGCAGCGCATTTGAATAGTTTAAGCTGATAGTTGATAAAAAGAAATATTGGAGAAACCGGGCAGAAATGTTCGGTTTTTTTATTTATATTTTAACTATCGCTTCAGTAGTCTCTTTTCTGTAATTAATGCTGTTGATACAAGAAATAGGGTTTATTAGATTGTGTTTTTTTAATGCATTACGAAAAAGATTAAAAACGTTGGATAAGAGGCATATTTTTTGTAAATTTGCTCGGTTTAAAATTTAGTTTAATAAGATAGATCATACTAACTTTCAGATAGTTTAAATAAAGCATAAAGCATGTCAGAAGAAGAAAAAAAAATGTCAGGTGTAGATTATTCCGCTCAAAATATTCAGGTTTTAGAAGGTCTTGAAGCTGTTCGTAAACGTCCTGCTATGTATATAGGGGATGTGGGCGAAAAGGGTTTACATCACTTAGTTAATGAGGTTGTTGACAACTCCATTGATGAAGCTCTCGCCGGATATTGTGATCAGATTGATGTAATTATAAATGAAGATAATTCAGTAACCGTTAAGGATAACGGTAGAGGTATCCCAACCGATTATCACGAAAAAGAGAAGAAGTCGGCATTAGAGGTAGTTCTTACTGTATTACATGCAGGAGGGAAATTTGACAAGGGAACATATAAAGTGTCTGGTGGACTTCATGGAGTAGGAGTTTCAGTAGTTAACGCACTTTCAATATATCTAAAAGCAGAAATTCACCGTAAGGGCAATGTATTTGTTCAGGAGTATTCAAAAGGAAAGCCATACAGTGATGTTAAAATTGTTGGTGAATCCGATAGGACGGGTACTATCATAACATTCAAACCGGATGACTCTGTTTTCGTAACTACCGAATATAGGTACGATATCCTTGCAACTCGTCTTCGTGAGTTGGCTTTCTTAAATTCTGGAATAACACTTACTCTTACTGATAAAAGAGCTCCTAAAGATGATGGAACATTTAAAACAGAACGTTTCTTTTCAGAAACAGGGCTCGAGGAGTTTGTTCGTTATATTGATAAAAATAAGGATTCACTTATTAATGATCCAATTCACATAGTTACAGAAAAAAATGGGATTCCTATCGAAATAGCAATGACTTATAATGACACATACAATGAGAATATTTTCTCGTATGTTAATAATATAAATACTATTGAAGGTGGAACGCATCTTACAGGTTTTAGAAGAGGATTGTCACGTACTCTTAAAAAATATGCTGAAGATTCGAAGTTACTTGATAAGGTGAAAGTTGAGATTAGTGGCGACGACTTTAGAGAAGGAATTACCGCTGTGCTATCTGTAAAGGTAGCCGAACCACAGTTTGAAGGTCAAACTAAAACTAAGCTTGGGAATAGTGAGGTTATTGGTGCTGTAGATCAGGCTACCGGTGAAGCTCTTAGATACTATTTGGAGGAACATCCAAGGGAGGCAAAGGTGATTGTTGAGAAGGTTATACTTGCAGCTACTGCGCGTCAGGCTGCACGTAAGGCTCGTGAGATGGTTCAACGAAAATCGCCTCTTTCAGGTGCAGGTCTACCGGGTAAACTGGCCGACTGTTCAAGTAAGGATCCCATTCTAAGTGAAATATTCTTGGTGGAGGGTGATTCTGCGGGTGGTACTGCAAAACAAGGTCGCGACAGAATGTTTCAGGCAATTTTACCTCTCCGAGGTAAGATTCTTAACGTTGAGAAAGCTATGCCTCATAAGGTTCTTGAAAGTGACGAAATTAAAAATATTTATACAGCACTTGGGGTTTCAATAGGAACAGAAGATGATTCAAAAGAACTTAATATAGCGAAATTAAGATATCACAAAATC
>DATGMV010000365.1:0-2072 GCA_035307185.1 Fermentimonas sp.
CTTCTGCTTGATCTTCTCTGGTGTACCATCTGTGGATTTGTTATCAACAGCGATTATTTTTACTGGTATATTGGAAGTAGTGAGACTCCCGAAGCATTTGTCGATCCATTTGGTCCCGTTGTAGGTGACTATGATTGTGTATACAGTTGGATGCATTACAATTCGATAGAATGATGTATTTTTTTAAATGAGCTTTTGGCAAGGGATTTTTGTTCTTGACATTTTTCCTTTAGTATTGTTCTATCTATGTTTAAGGCGGCAGTCACCTGTTCAGAAATGTTTTGTGCAGTAATTGTTTTATTTAGCGGTTCAGGCGCCCAAGTGTTTAGATAATGTTGCATTTTTCCAATGCTTGGATTGAAACCTATATATGGTACGCAGAAGGACATTGCAGTAATAATTCCATGCAAACTGGTTCCGATAAATATTTTGGCAGATGCAATCGTCTGCATTATTACTTCAATATTGCTTGGTTCAATATACTTACAAGGGCAGTTAAGGTGCTTTTCCAACCATTTTAAGGGTATATGGTCATCATGGCCAGGGCAGTTTCCTATTGGTATAAGGTAAATGGGAAGTCCACTTCTCTTATATGTTAGTTCTAGTTGTTCTTTGATCTCAAAAAGCGTTGCGCCTAATTTGTATCGCCCAATTTGAAAGGCAATATATTTCTCATCAGTTCGTTTTACATCGTAATAATCCGACATGAGAATTGCGCTATCTGGTGTAAGCTGTGCCTTTGAAATTTTTAAGTTCTCCTTTATATCTTTAAAGGTCTCGCCTTCTCTTAGAGATATATATATTGCCTTTGAAAATGCCTCTGCAATTTTGTTTTTACAAAAATGATGACTGATACCTGCTCCGCCAACTGCGTGGTAGATTACTTTAAACTTGTTTAGGAGTTCATCAGATAATGGGATAAACGGTATGGGGTTCTTTTTGTTTCCAGTTAATCTTTTGAGGAGGGACTCAAGTATATGTTTTCTTTTAGTTTTGATGTATACCTTGTAATACAATGGTTTAAGAAAGGAGTATAGTCTTGACCAATTGGCTCCCAATACTTCACCACCTGCTACAACCAAATAGTTATTTTGTCCTGTTGCACTGTAGAGGGCCTTATAATTTTGCGTGGGTAAGGCTCCCCGTTTTGACAGGTCTGACTTAATTGTTGCAATGTTGAAAAATTTGTAATCGCCGAGTTTTTCAAGTTCTTTTCTTAAGATGATTGGAAATAGTAAGTCTCCGTAATTGTATCGGTCAGACGCACTAAGGATGTATATGTTTTTTTGACTCATTGAATTTTCCATTTGGCATTTGAAAGTATATTGCCTTGATAACTGGTTTTTGGTAACCTTCCAGTGTTGTATATGTCATATTCTTCAACTTTAAAGTTTCCGAGGTTTGGCCAACTTACAATGGCCTGTTCGTTGCTAAAAATGCTGAGTATGAGAGGGTATTCACCTGCACAAAACTTGTTGAAATCTTCGGTAATGGTTATTACAGAACTGTATTCAATATCAAATTTGTCGGCAATCTCGAAATGGGTATGATATGTTGATATGCGAGACCCATTTCGGTCATTTATGCCAAGTCCTATACCTGCGTTCTTTATTTTGTTCTTGGTTTTAACCTTTAATTCAAAATTTATTGGCTTTCCTGGTAATACAATATTATCATTTCTGCCGTGGGTGTTGATTTTTATTGTGACTTCATATCCGTCTTTCTGAGCAAATATTTCGTTCGGTTGTGTGGTTATTCCGTCGTTATCTTTTAGATAGTAATTAATTGCTTCTTCTGCAGTTCCGGCATATTGGGTCGTCCCATTTTTAAGGACTATGCCTGTTTTGCAGAGATTACTTACACTCGCCATATTATGACTCACAAACAGCACGGTTCTCCCATCATTGGTACTCACGTCCTGCATCTTGCCTATGGCTTTCTTTTGAAATTCTGCATCGCCTACGGCCAATACTTCATCCACAACTAATATCTCTGGTTCCAAATGGGCGGCGATGGCGAAGCCGAGGCGGACGGTCATGCCGGAGCTGTAGCGTTTGGTGGGGGTGTCGAGG
>DATGMV010000366.1:0-4278 GCA_035307185.1 Fermentimonas sp.
CGTTCGATAGCGATAGAGATAAATTTTTGATACTCTTTACAAGAGAGTAAATTTTCTCAAACCATTTTTTTCAACCATCAGTCTCACTCCGACATTGTTAATTTGGAACTAGTCCAAACAGCCCGTTTATAACCAATCTTCGTTACAACGAAGCTATTTTGTTGGATTTGTTATGGAAGTTGCACCGGAACAGTATAATCATATCCTTTGTCAAAATAAGGCTCGTATTGTTCTACTACTTTTTGTTATGCAACATAAACTAATACATTACAAAGGTCTGTCAAAAATCACATCACCCACAGTAACTCTTAACAGCATTTTCTCATCTTCAAATGTTGGAACAATAGTAAGTTCAAAGTTCTCATTTTCATATTCTTCTATCTTAACTTGAAATAATGTCATACTATAAATATTATTTTGAGCAACCTTTCCTTCTCTTATACCAATAATGTCAGTTAAATAAGTAACATATCCATGCATAAAGACAGGACGAAATAGAAAAACAAAGTGCTCTGAATTATCTCCACATTTTCTCAGGTAAATACTACTTTCAACATCTTTATCCCAAATATAGGGTACTTCAAATTTGATATTTTTACCTATTTCATTAATACTAAGTATCAAATCCGAAGTAGTATCAGTTATAGGTCTAATTTGAATATCAGCACTTTTTAAGGCTAGACGTTCGAAATTACACTTAGCTTCAGTATTACTTTCATTATTATTGCAACCTCCCAAAGTGAGGAAGGTGATGGTAAACAATAAGTAAGTTGTCTTTAAAAACATTCTATTTATAAAATTTAGTGCCTCGGCTAAGCTTAGCTCTAACTTTAGCCGCTGCTTCACCTTTTGTTATAACACTATCTTTATTACTATCTAATCCTCTATTTTGCCAATAAGCACTAGTTTTATTTGGAATTTGTTTCTGAACAATAGATGTATCACCTGTTTCAGAAATTGTAGTATCCGATACTTGGATAGATTTGTATTTATACATTTCCGTAGAATTAGGTTTTCCAGCGTATTTAGGTGAAAAAACAGTCATATAAAAATCAGAAACATCAGCTAATGACTTTCCTCTATTTTGCCACATTTCAAATTGAAGCTTTACAACACTTAATTGATCAACTGCATTCATGTTTTTTATTGAGTCAAGGGTGTGTGATGTTCCAAAGGTAGCATTTATATCTTTTAGAGTAACGTTCATAAATTGAATCAATCCAAAAGCGTTAGCTCCAGCCGCATTTTGAATTGAAGGGCTAAATGTTTCCCCTGTTTCAAATGCCATTACACCCATCAAAAGATTTGGATCGACTTTAAGATCATATGCCGTTTTTAACACTTCATTCTTAAATTCATCAGTGACCTTTGATTCAAAAATTAAGTTATTGGCATAAGATTCGCCTTCACTGTTTTCAAAAGAGTCTGTCTCACTATTGTATGAATAAGTTATATCACCAACTGTAAAACTACATGCCCTCCCACATTCACTTTCATACGTAACTCCTGATGTCTTAGGAACAATTAGATAGTTTTCTCCCTGTCCTAAAATTACCTTAGAGGAATCGGGTGGCTTGCCACCAGAATTACTCGATTCACTATTTTCAGTTTTAGTATCCTGCTTTCCATCAATATCAAAATCATCAATAGGTCCATTATTAGCATAATTATAGGGAGTCAAATGAGCATAGCTACTAGCCAATGGATCAACAGAAATAAACCTACAAGTCCAAGCTGCATAATACCTTGCTCCATAATAATAAAGCCCTGACTCCATGTCTTTTTCTCGACTTACGTAGCGATATCGCTTCTTCGAAAAAGTTCTAATTGAGCTATCTCCAAAAGGATAGTACTCCTCTTTATCGACAACTCCACCGGAAGCATTCAGTCTTAATGCACAACTTCCTATTTGATCTTCCAAAGTATATGTAATACTGTCTGAGATATCATCGGGAAATTGATCACCAATGCGTACCATTGCAATTCGGCTTTTACCGTCCATTATATGTACGTAATTCTTCTCGTAGGTTGTGCCATTTTCCAATATGTGGTACTCAAAAATACCGTCAATGTATATTGTTCTTTCGTAAATGGGTGAAGCTGCTGTTCCTGTTCGTACTATCTTACTTACTCTACTTTGCCCTGAATAATCGTATTGAGCAAAAATAGTTGGGTCACTGCTGCCAACCTGATTAAAATAGGTGATTAGTTGATTGGCAGCATTCCAAACGTAGTTTCTAGTTGTTCCCGCAGTTATTTGATTACCTGCATTGTCATAGCTGAATGTTTGAATTGTTACACTGCTACCATCTTCAATTTCTGATAAGGTATTTACACCTGAGTTATAACTTAAGTTTCTACTAAAACCATTTGTCCCTAATTGTTTTAATTGTTGAATATTTCCTAATCTATCGTAATTGTATTGTCGTGTGTAAGCTCTCACATGATTTGCATTTGGATTGCCTGGTGTAGGTGCATCACTGTAAAGGTAATCATTCTCATTTTGAGTATCGCTCTCTCTTCCTTTTGCTGACTTAATGCGGTACAATGGATCATACTCAAACTCTCTGTTTAATGCATCGCTACCTAATGCGCTTCCTGAAATTCCACAGTCTGTTGTACGGTTCAAAATTTTCAGAATGTTTCCAGCTAAATCAAAATCAAAAGCATCATCTTGTCTTTTTGTTCCTGATTCGGGAGTATAAATATGGGCATCTCCAACTTGGGAGTATGTATATTTCTCACTTTTTTGTCTGAGTAATCTAAAAGTTGTAGTGCTGTAGGTATATCGTGTCATTACATCATTTCCAAAAGCAATTAAAAGCCGTTGTCCCTTGGCATTGTATGCTATGTTTTTCACGTATTCTAAACTATCGTAATTTACTTTTTCCAAGGCTCCTGCTCTGTTGTAAGTTGGTACAATTTCTTTTCTCTCAGAGTTTACATTTTCAGGTAAAGTAACTTTAGTAATTCTATTTAACGCATCAAACTCTGTGTTGGTTACAAACTCCTGTGTTCCTAAAATGTTAGGTAAGCTTGTCCAATCCACTAGGTAAGTGTTATAATTATTCAGTGCACTTTTTAACTCAGCACTACTGATTACTTGTTGTTTTTTAGCAATTAAATTGCCTTTAAAGTCAAATGCTTGCGTTTCGGTTTTGCCACTTTCATCATACTGTTGCCAAATTTGTCCAAGTAAGTTGCTGTCTTTGGGGTTAGTGGCTTCTTCTCCATAAATAGCATGTGAGGTTAATCTCAAGGTATCAGAACCATTGTTTTGTGACCATCCGTAGGAAGGACGTTGCAAAGTGTCATAAGCAGTGAGCGAATGAGCATTTTTCGCATCCCAACTTTCAATCGGTTTTCCACTTACATCATACAAAACTGTACTTACTCCACTGTCAATGTGTTCTGTCCAAAGCGGAGGCAGAGCCTGTTGCTCGCCATTTTCAGCCTTTTGCGGTGGTCTCAAATCATATACATATTCAAATACCTTGCGGTCATAAGGGTCTTTTATTTCCAATAAATTCCCTCGTATGTCATATTTGTATTTCATTACAATATCTTCATACTCTTCCGTACCAGCATTGTAATGCGCTTGATGTTCGGTTGTTTGTATCGTTCTATCTAAGGCATCAATTAAATTGCTTTTAGGCGTATTCCAATGGCTGCTGTAGCTGCTGCTTTCCGTGGGGTGGGTTACTCCACCCAAATCATTGGCATCGTATGCATAGCTTTCCCAAGGCGTGGGTGTGTAATCTATTTTTATGCGCCCGCTTGTTGCTTGGCTAAAATTAGGGCTTGCAGCAGGTGTTCCGTAAACGGTTAATTGTGCCGTACCGTCGGGGTTTAAGGATTGTGTGGGCCTGCCCAATACATCGTAAAATAGACGTATTTTTTGTCCTACAGCTTGTGGAGTAGTAAGGTCAAATCCGTTGTCAAAATAAGGTTCGTATTGTTCTACTACTTTGCCTTTATTGTTATATGTTTTATGTCCTACCACCACTACATTTAAAGGATCTTGTGAATCTCTTTCTATCCCAAGGGTAGGCTCATTTGGTGCACCTTGGTCAGCATTTAATCCAGAATCCTCAAAAATCACATCCTCGGCCTGTGTTCTACTTTGAAAGAGCCTTCCAAAGCCATCGCTATATTCCACCTTTTCTATAGTTGGGCTCGTTTCTTCATCTTGGTAGTGTTGTTCTCTTTGAGTTGTTTTTACCCATACTGGTTGTCCTTGATTGGCAAAAGCATGAAAATCATACTCCATTATCACTG